>NZ_QFFX01000065.1:0-13836 GCF_023522295.1 Prevotella sp. TCVGH
TTACCAGTTTAGTCTTATCAACAAGGTAACTTATTTATTTTCAATCAGTTGTAGTTTAAGAATTATCTTGAACCGCTGAAGCATGTGAATAACGCCCCTAATGTATGTTTCCAAGACCGTTAAGTCAATGCTTCAGCTTCAGGAGACGTTTATTTTGTTCAAATCAGTGCATTTTTGCATGTCGTTTGCATATTGATTTTTTCTATTTTGAAGATTTTCAATGACCGTTTTTTGGTAAAATGATAGGACAAAAATAACGAACTTATTTGCCATAGCGTAATAATGATAAAAAGCCGCAGCTCTTTCATTGAAAGGTCACTCAGGGACAACCATTTTTTCTCAAATAAAAGAGCCGTGTTCATTCTATTCTATTTTTTAACAGTTCTTTTCATGTATTTTTTTTCAATCAGTATTCATCCTTGGATGTTTTATTTTTATTTTTAATTTAGATAGCGCTTGGCACATTACCGATAATTCTGTATATTTGTCCAATCAACAGGTGGCATGGGTGGTAGCCTTGGCATTGCGCGAGTGTTGCCATGCTTGACAGATAAAACATTGGATAGATGAAATACGCAGATTATATTAAACGAATTGAGATAGATTCTCTGTGGGGTGGTAGACGACATATTGTGTGGAATCTTGACAGGCAGGTGAATGTGCTTAGTGGTATCAATGGGGTAGGTAAGAGTACCATTCTCAATAAAGTGATCAAAGGACTGTTGGAAGGTAATAACTTGATTTCAGAATTGCCTCCAAGCGTCAAGATTACCGTGTCTCCTGATGATGCAGATCGGGTGCGATATGATATTATTCGCTCTTTCGATCGACCTTTGATGAGTTCCGATACCGTTGCCAAAGTAGATAAGCGATTGGCAACAGAATTGGATTGGCAATTGTTTCAGTTGCAGCGTAAGTATCTCGATTATCAAGTTAATGTAGGGAATCGGATGATAGAGGTGTTGCAGAAAGGTGGACCTGACGCTGCTGCTACTGCCCAACAACTCTCTTCAGCCAAGGTGTTGTTTCAAGATATGATGGATAAATTATTTGCCGATACGGGTAAAACTATCATTCGAACACAAAACGAAATTCGCTTTTCCCAACTTGGTGAAACGCTGGTGCCTTACCAACTCTCCAGTGGAGAGAAGCAAATACTTGCCATCTTGCTCACGGTCTTAATACAAGACCATCAACCTTATGTACTCTTTATGGATGAGCCAGAGGTAAGTTTGCACATTGACTGGCAAGAGCAGCTCATCGATTTGATATTACAATTAAATCCAAATGTACAACTCATTCTGACAACGCATTCACCAGCGGTGATTATGAATGGCTGGATGGAGCACGTTACTGAGGTAAGTGACATTACAGATGTGAACCGATAGCACTTGAAATTACCTTGAATCAGGGTTTGAAATGGGAAAACGACTAAAAGATAATATTTCATCTGCCTATATTGGGGCTGCCAATCAACTCAAATCATTGAACGCTAAACGGCGCATTGTGGCGTATGTGGAGAGTTACGATGATATTTATTTTTGGCGCACGGTATTGAGAGAGTTTGAAGATGACAAATGTTATTTTCAAATCATGTTACCTTCTCGTCTTCAACACTTGGAGCGTGGAAAGAAGGCTGTGTTGATGAATCTGCTTACAGATAAAGTAGGTCGTGATATGATTGCATGTGTGGATGCCGATTATGATTATCTGATACAGGGAGCCACTCAAACCTCAAAGGAAATACTTTCCAATCCATACATTTTCCACACCTATGCTTACGCTATTGAGAACCTGCAATGTTATGCGCCATCGCTCTTTGATACCTGTGTAATGGTAACGCTGAACGACCATCATATTTTTGATATGCAGCGATATTTAGAAGATTATTCGCGTGCTATTTATCCTCTTTTTATATGGAGCATCTGGTTTTATCGCACTCCCGATTACAACAAATTTACCATTACCGACTTTCTTCGCATCATCATGCCTGGGCATTTTACGATAGCGAATGCCGAGCGTAATATTTCCAATGTTCGTCAGAAGGTGGGAAAACGCATTGCCAGATTTCATAAAGAATATCCTGATGCCAAGGAAAGCTATCTCAAAGTGAAAGCCGATTTGCGCCGGTTGGGGGTCACGCCAGAAACTACTTATCTGTACATACAAGGACATCATTTGTTTGACAAGGTCGTGGTACCCATGTTAAATAAAGTGTGCGTGCAATTAACACAAGAGCGTGAGCGAGAGATTGTGCAACAGAGCAAACACGGAACTCAACAACGCAATGAGCTGACAAGTTATCGTAACTCTGTGGAGAACATATCTTCCATGTTGAAGAAGAACACGGCTTACAGGGAGTCTGAACCTTTTCAGCGCATCTGCCAAGATATACAAAAATATATCAAATCATGAGCTGATACGAGGGGTGACCTTTCTTTCCGCCTTGTGTCCCCTATGTTATATTTTAACAGAGCATTGCTCAACATAAAGAAGCTCGTAAAAAAGAGTTAAAAACTAAATTACATGCGTGTGTATCTACGTAAATCTATATACTTTTGTATCCAGATTAAGGAATTAAATAGGGATAGGATTCATGGTGCAAAATAGAATTTTGTATCCATTGTAAACGTTTCCTGTTTATCAAACCAAATAATAAATAAACAAAATGAAGAAGATTAGAGCAGCCATAGTTGGTTATGGCAATATTGGAAAATTTACGGTTGAAGCCGTCGAAGCCGCTGAAGACTTTGAATTAGTAGGAATTGTACGCAGACAAGGCGCAGAAAACAAGCCAGCCGAATTGGCACCTTACAAAGTTGTACAGGATATTAAAGAGCTCGAAGGTGTAGATGTTGCCATTTTGGCAACGCCTTCACGCAGTTGTAAAGAATATGCAGAAAAGATATTGCCCTTGGGTATCAATACCGTTGACAGCTTTGATATTCATACAGATATTGTAGACTATCGCAGCGCACTAATGCCTCTCTGTAAAGAACATCACGCTGTAAGTATCATTAGTGCAGGCTGGGATCCGGGTTCTGACTCGGTTGTTCGCACGTTGATGCAAAGCCTTGCACCCAAAGGGTTGAGCTATACTAACTTTGGACCAGGCATGTCGATGGGACACAGCGTGTGTGCAAGAAGCAAGAAAGGTGTGAAGAACGCCCTCTCCATGACAATTCCTTTGGGCGAAGGTATTCACAGGCGTATGGTGTACGTAGAGTTGGAAGAAGGTGCTACACTCGATGAGGTAACCAAAGAGATAAAAGCCGACCCCTATTTTGCACACGATGAAACGCATGTAATGGCAGTTGACTCGGTTGATGCCGTAAAAGATATGGGACACGGTGTACACTTAGTGCGCAAGGGAGTGAGTGGTAAGACACAAAACCAACGCATGGAGTTTACCATGAGCATTAACAATCCTGCCTTGACCGCACAGGTCTTGGTTAATGTGGCACGTGCCAGCATGCGCCAACAACCCGGTTGTTACACTATGGTAGAGATACCTGTAATAGATTTGTTGGCTGGTGAACGTGAAGATTTAATAAAGACACTGGTCTAAGTGCTATTTAGGCGATTCAATTTTGGACAACTTTGTGAACGACAAGTTCACTCATCAACAAGGTCATGGTAGAAGGGCAATGCTGTTGACAGCCCGATACCATGACCTTGTTTCTATGCAAAACAATTTTTACTTGTTTCCCTTTGTCGCTTAAAGTGCTTTCTTAGGATACAGCGCATCCCACCATGTGCTGTCGTTTTTAAGCCATTTGGCAAACCAAGCAAAAATAGTGTTTTGCCATTTTTGTCGCTTATGATAGTCGAGTATATGGTGGTTCTCACCGTCAACTACTACAAAAGCTGTTGGTCTACCCAAGAGTTTCAAGGCTGTAAACATCTGTATACTTTCGCCAATGGGTACGTTGGTGTCAGCACTGCCATGCAAGAACAACAACGGTGTGTGGATTTTATCCGCATGGAATAGCGGACTTTGGTTCACGTACAATTCGGGATTGCTCCATGGATAGCTGTTCGCCATGGACACTTCGCTATAACTATATCCCCAATAACCTTCGCCCCAATAGCTGGTATGGTCGCTAATGCCAGCATGTGAAATGGCAGCAGCAAAGATATCGGTTTGAGTTTGCAGGTATTGAGTCATGAATCCTCCATACGAAGCACCAATACATCCTATTTTCTTTGCATTGATAAAAGCATGTTCTGCAACAAATTTCTTCGTTCCTTCGATAATATCTTCTGCCACACCTTTTCCAGCTGTATTGACATGTCGTGACGAGAACTCTTGCCCAAACCCTACTGCACCACTGGGCTGCAATACATATACCACATAGCCCAGTGCGGCATAGGCATGTTGTGGGTAGCGCGTTTCAAAGTTACGACTGGTGGGCGAGCACCCTCCATAGTAGTTGACGATGAGCGGATATTGCTGAGTAGCATCAAAATTTGGCGGCAAATAATACCTTCCACAAATTGTATCTCCACGTGAATTGACAAAATTCCAAGTCTTGCAAGCACCTAATTGAACGTTTGCCAATGTTTCTTGATTGGTGTCTTCCACAAGTTTTAGCTGACTGCGACGTAGATTTATCGTATAAACTCGATCGGCATTCGAGGCACTTTCACCGCTATAAACCATGGTTGGCGCTTGACTTGCAAAAGCAATTTGTTTGACAATCTCTTCGGGTTGAGCAATCTTTTGAATTTTATAGGTACGTATATCGCACCGAAACAAGTGAACATAGTCACAATCCATGGCAGTAAAATATAACTGACCATCGTATTTATTCCATCTGAACTTACTTACACCAGGCTTAAAATCCTTGGTTAATGGCATCACATTTCGATTCGCAATATTCAAAAGATATAGTTGATAATCGTACATACTGGGTACTTTCCCTTGAGGAACATTCGCCCCAATACCGTGAAATGCTTCGGGTGATGCCATTACTACGATTTCTTTTCCAGACGGAGCGTAAGCAGCATCCGCTACAAAACCGTCATCCTTCACCAATTGCTCTACACTCAAAGTACGCAAGTCCATGCTGTAAATGTTGTACAAGGTTGTGGGTCGCTGGGTGAGACGAGTATGGTTGGTCATAAATAGCAAGTGAGTTCCATCGGCAGAGATGTCCAACAAGCTAACGTTGCGATATCCAAAAGTGAGCGGTTGGCAAAGACCTGTTGCAAAATCATATTTCAACAAGCTTACCCTATCACGCCAACCAGGCTGTCGATCCTCGGGTTCGAGAATCTCATAAATGGCTTTATCTTCCTTTGGTCCTTTGTTTTGTTTCAGCAATATAAGATAATCTTCTGTGGGGGATATGACAAAATTGCCTGTTGGAAGATTTGTTGCTAAGACATTTTCTTGACCTCCATTGATATCGGTAACAACCAATTCACGTCCTTGGTTGCCTTCACGAGTCCAATAATACTGCATAGAACGCGGCATCCAGTGGATAGCATGATGGGTAGATGCAACAACTGCACCTGACTTGAGATTTGTAACTTTCCAAGTATAAGTTGTTTTTCCGCCTTTCACGACATCACGATAAGCAGTAATTAAATATTCTCCTGAAGCCGAAAGTTCTACGCCAGTGACAAACTTACGGTCGGTAAGATGACTTAGCGTGAAGACTTGATGGGTTGGACCAATGTGCAACAATTCGCTCTGCGGTGAATCTAATTGAAGTTGGAGTGTGTCCAACGGTCCCTTGGTAGAGAGGTATTTAATAACAACATCGTGTGTTTTAGGTTCAAGTGTCAGTTTGACATCCTTGTTCAATTGCCCGTCTACATATAATTGATAATGTGTAAGTCCACCTACATGGAGCGTCGCATGCGCAAATCCGTCGGACTGAATTTGAAAGCCCAATAAATGAAGAGCACAAGCAGCGTCGGTTTTTGGTAAGAAAGGAGACGATAAGAACCGCCCTCGAAACACTTGATGGAGATTAACTGGGGTTTCTAAAATTGATAACGTATCGTAAGGGTGTTGGCAAACATTGACACTGTCCAATCTATAAGGTGCTTGAACGACAAATGGTCCAGCATATCGAACTTTTTGGATGGGCACATCAGCACCGAAAGAAAAATCAGCTGTCCATAAGACAGCTGATAAGAGGAGGAAAAATTTGATACCTATATTTTTCATTTTTCGTGTAATTTATTGATCAACTTCAAACAAAGGATCTTCTGGCATCACCATGATGGGCTTTTGCTCATATTCTTTTAACAGTTTGGCAGGTACATATTTTTTGTGTACTACCAATCTAAACATATATTCGTTAAACCACTTGTTCGTCATAATGAGACAACCTTGGTGTCCTGCACTGGCACCCCAGCTATTCTCTACTTTCCACTTTAGGGGCATATCCTTTGCGTCAAGGTCTACTGCCGTTAGTGTCATGGCATGAGTAGAGCCACTTTCAAAGGTGGCAATGCGGTCAGCCTTTGACATGTTAAACGTGGTTCCAAACAAACTGCCATAGTCATAATTGTCTACATCAAGATAACCTCGCTTGCGATCGAACTGCTTCCCAACATCGTAAGAGCTATACATTTTGTGCCCATCTTTTAAGCTGGCGATTGCCAACTCTGCAATCTCGTTCATGGGGAGATTTAGATATTTCCAGTTATGTCCATCGTAGGTGTGTCGATCATACTCTACTTCGTAGGTTTGATGATAAGGTCTACGAGGGTCGTTCATCAGCATGATGAAGGTTCCATTCAGTGGATGACCTACCGTAGCGTTATAAAATTCACGAGGAGTATAAGTTTTTAGTGGAGTTACAGTCTTCCCTTCTTTGTTCTTAAAGGCATAAGTAAACTGCTCAACAGGCTTGCCTATCGTCATTGACAAGATGTTATAAATGGTGGAAAGCATTTCTGTTTTACGAGCTTCTATCGTGCGTTTGTTCTTTCCAGCATGCACCATGCTTCGCAACTCCAATCCATATTCACGCAATTTCGATGCCACCATACGTGCCATGAGTCGAGTGTTGTTGCTCGAATACGTCTCTGGCATCACACTCATCGGCACCAGTCCATACTTTTCGGCTAAGTCAGCCACCCCACAAAAGGTGCCTCCGTCATTGATAGGATTCTTGAAAAAGAACTGCATCCGAGTGTCCTCCAAGGGCTTAGAGGCATTGTCAATCACTCCTTGGAGCATAAGATTTGCCTTTTCCAACTGGTCATAGAAGAATAAATAAGCGTGGGAAAATTCTACAGTTATTGTATCATTGTGCTGTTTGGCAAAGTTAGCTCGCAACACATTAAAGCCAGAAAACATCCAACAGCGTCCACTACTCTTTTGATCATGAATGCTTTGCTTAGGCGTTTCTACACTAAAATAGTCGTCTATAGCTCCACTATTGGCATAATTCTGTGCCAGATTATCGATGTTGTTAGACGCCAATGCATTGATGATGCCTTTGGAAGACTGCGTCGAGGGCTGCATACGCTCTATTTTTTGTAACATATCAGCCGAGATACCACCTGCCCTTTGGGCATACATAGCTATGCTCGAACACAAAAGAGCAGTAGCCAATAAGATTTTTTTTTGATTCATAACAGGTTTCATGTTTTCAGTTTAGGGATTCAAAGATACAAAAAACAAATGAAAGTCCACGTGGTTCATAGAAATTTATTATCTTTGCATGGATATTGTTGAGAACTTATTGATGAACAAAGATAAATTTGGACTTCTAAATCAGATTGATTATCCAGAAGACTTACGCAAACTTAGTATTGACCAGCTTCCCCAAATCTGTGAAGAACTACGTCAAGACATCATTCAAGAGGTATCTGTCAACCCTGGACATTTTGCTTCTTCTTTAGGAGCAGTGGAGCTAACGGTAGCTTTGCATTATGTCTTTGACACTCCAAAGGATAAACTTGTTTGGGACGTAGGTCACCAAGCCTATGGCCATAAGATATTAACAGGCCGAAAAAAGGCTTTCAACACCAATCGGAAGTTGCGTGGTTTGCGACCTTTTCCTACACCCCTTGAAAGCGAATATGATACCTTTACTTGTGGTCATGCATCCAACTCCATATCTGCTGCCTTAGGAATGGCTGTGGCAGCCAAGCAAAACCATAAGGACAATAAGAAGATAGTAGCCATTATTGGCGATGGTGCAATGAGCGGAGGACTTGCCTTTGAAGGACTTAACAATGTTTCGTCCACCCCCAATGATTTACTGATTGTGCTCAATGACAACGATATGAGCATTGATCACGCAGTGGGTGGCATGGAAAAATACTTGCTCACACTCGACACCAATGCAACCTATAACAAGCTTAGGTTTAAGGCTTCGCAATGGTTACACCAACGAGGATACCTTGATGATAAACGTAAAAAAGGAATCTTAAGGCTCAACAATGCTATTAAATCTGCCATCAGCCACCAACAGAACGTGTTTGAAGGCATGAACATACGCTACTTTGGTCCTTTTGACGGACACAACATCAAGGAGATTGTACGTATCCTACAACAGTTAAAAGAAATGAAGGGACCTAAATTATTACACCTTCATACCACCAAGGGGAAAGGCTATAAGCCTGCAGAACTGTCGCAAATAGAATTTCATGCGCCCGGAAAGTTCAACATTGAAACAGGGCAAAGGATACAGCAAAATAACGATAACCAAGCTCCTAAATATCAAGACGTCTTTGGAGATACGTTGGTAGAATTGGCAAAGCTGAACCCAAAGATTGTTGGCATTACGCCAGCGATGCCCACAGGATGTTCTATGAACAAACTGATTGACGTGATGCCCGACCGTGCCTTCGATGTAGGAATAGCCGAAGGTCATGCCGTAACCTTTTCGGGTGGGTTAGCTAAAGAGGGGATGATGCCATTTTGCAATATCTACAGTTCGTTTTCACAGCGTGCCTACGATAACATCATACACGATTTGGCAATCTTAAACTTACCTGTTGTGCTATGTTTAGATCGCGCAGGACTTGTAGGTGAAGATGGTGCAACGCATCATGGCGTGTTTGATATGGCGGCATTGCGACCCATTCCTCACCTAACGATTGCTGCACCTATGGATGAGAGAGAGCTGAGACGGCTGATGTATACTGCCCAACTGCCCAACAAAGGAACGTTTGTGATACGCTATCCTCGTGGAAGAGGTGTACATACCGATTGGAAATGTCCATTAGAAGAAATCAAAGTAGGTACTGGCAGAAGATTGAGGAGCGGAAAAGATTTGGCGATTCTATCGATAGGGCCGGTGGGAAACGATGTGGAAAAAGTACTCGAGTCTCTTGGTTCGCTTTATTCTATCGCCCACTATGACATGCGGTTTGTAAAACCTTTAGACGAAACTTTATTAGAGGAGGTGGGCAAACACTTCCAGAAAGTTATCACGATAGAAGACGGAATCCGCATGGGTGGATTCGGTTCTGCGGTATTGGAATGGTTCAATGACCACGGATATGATATTCAGGTAAAGCGAATGGGCATCCCTGACCAGTTTGTTGAACATGGAAGCGTAGATGAACTCAAAACACTGACGGGCATTGATACAGCGCATATCCAACACACCATTCAAGATCTACTATCGGCAGAGACAATGCCTTCTTAGGCTTTTATAATTTATTTCTTAAGGAGTTTATCAATATGAAAATCATTATCAGTGGTGCATACGCTATCGGTACCCATCTTGCAAAAATGCTATCTCGCAATCATGAGGATATTACCTTGCTTGATGAGGCTGAAGATAGGTTGGCGCAAATAGGGTCCGACTTTGACTTGCTCGCCATGCAAGCATCGCCCAGCAGTATTAAAGCTTTGCGTGCGGCTGGAGCAGATCACGCTGATTTATTTATTTCTGTGACTCCCGATCAGAGTCTCAATATCACCTCTTGTGTCTTAGCCAAGGCGTTAGGTGCGAAAAAGACAGTAGCGATGATCAATAATAGTGAGTATACGGATCCAGAGCTACAAGCTTTTTTTGCAGATTTGGGAGTAAGTTCTCTTATTTATCCAGAGAAATTGGCAGCCATTGACATCATCAATGGGCTTAAGATGTCATGGGTGCGTCAGCGATGGGATGTTCATCATGGTGCGTTGGTGATGCTTGCCATTAAATTAAGAGAGACCTGCGAGATATTAAACAACCCTCTCAAGAATCTCTGTGGTCCTGATGATCCCTACCATGTGGTAGCTATTAAACGGTTAAATGATACTATCATCCCAAGGGGTAATGACGAGTTGAAGCTTTACGACCTTGTCTATTTCATGACAACTCCACAATATATTCCTTATATTCGTAAGATTGTAGGGAAAGAATTATATGCAGATGTGAAAAACGTCATGATAATGGGAGGAGGTTCGACAGCCGTTCGTGCAGTAAATACGATGCCAGAATATATGGATACCAAGGTATTGGAAATCAGTGAAGAGCGCTGTGAACAACTCAATAACCTCATGGATAACGACAAAGCGCTGATTATTAATGGTGACGGAAGAGACATTCAGCTATTACAAGAAGAGGGGATTACGAATACACAAGCTTTTGTAGCGTTGACCGACAATGCAGAGACCAACATCTTGGCTTGTCTTACAGCTAAGCGATTAGGGGTGAGAAAAACGGTTGCCATGGTGGAAAACGTAGACTATGTCAACATGGCAGAGAGCTTAGATATTGGTACTATCATCAACAAAAAGGCAATTGCGGCAAGTCACATCTATCAAATTATGCTTGATGACAATGTGATGAACATGAGATTCCTTACCACTGCGAATGCCGATGTAGCCGAGTTTGTGGCTAAAGAGAAGTCTATAGTGACTAAAAAAGCAGTCAAAGATTTAGGATTACCCAAAGGTACAACGATAGGAGGTTTGGTGAGAAACGATGAAGGTATGCTGGTTTCGGGTCACACTCAAATATTAGCAGGTGATATTGTCGTTGTATTTTGTCACAATGTAAATATGAAAACCATTGAAAAGTTTTTTATATAGCATTTCAAAGTCATAGAAAATGATAAATCTTCGTTCTGTATACAAGGTCATAGGTTCGCTTCTTTTCATAGAAGCCTTTATCCTATTTGTCTGTTTCGTCATGGCATTTAGTTATGGAGAAGATGATGCTATGGCTTTTATCATCTCTGTCATTATTACGCTTTTCGTAGCCTTCATACTGAAATACTTAGGTCGTGCATCCAACAACTCATTGTCTCGGCGTGACGCCTATCTTGTGGTAACCTTGTCATGGATTGTTTTTAGCCTTTTCGGCACACTTCCATTCACCTTCAGTGGCTATATTCCAAATTTTACAAATGCGTATTTTGAAAACATGTCTGGTTTCACTACAACGGGTGCAACCATTCTTGATAATGTAGAGGCTCTTCCACATGCCCTCCTTTTTTGGCGTTCTATCACCCAATGGATTGGTGGATTGGGTATTGTGTTCTTTACTGTAGCCTTGTTACCATCCATGGTAGGTGGCTCTGTCAAGGTGTTTGCGGCTGAAGCAACGGGACCTATAAAGACAAAGTTAGCCCCAAAACTCTCCACCAGTGCCAAGTGGATATTGTCCGTCTACCTTATCTTGACAGTAGCCTGTATGGGCAGTTACATGTTTTTTGGCATGAACTGGTTCGACGCTCTCAATTATGCTATGACCTCGACAGCGACAGGTGGCTTTTCAACTCACAACAGTAGTACCGAGTTCTTTCACTCGCCAGCGATAGAATATATGTGTACACTCTTTTGTTTCTTGTCGGGTGTCAACTTCACACTCTTATATGTATCTGTTGCTAAATTAAGGATTAGAGACTTGTTTAGAAACTCTGAATTCAAGTTTTACATCTCTCTGATTAGTATCTTTAGCCTTTTCATCATGCTTGAGCTCATCTTTAGGCGTGGTTACGATGTTGAGCCTGCATTTCGATCGGGCATCTTTCAAGTCGTTTCTTTTATCACTACCACAGGATTATTCAATGACGATGCTGGGCAATGGCCACATGTTACATGGGTTATCCTTGCAATCTGCATGTTTATGGGTGCTTGCTCGGGGTCTACCAGTGGAGGTGTTAAATGTATAAGGGGTGTGATGCTGTTGAAAACGATTCGCAACGAATTTAGACAAATACTTCATCCCAATGCGGTTTTACCACTCAAGATTGACAAAACAAATATTCCCTATCAAAAACGGGGAACACTCTTAGCTTTCGTTACGATGTACCTCATACTTTGCGTATTGGCATCATTCGCACTGATGGTAGCCCATATCGACAGTACCAACTCTATCACTATCATCCTGAGCTGCTTAGGTAACGTTGGCCCCACCTTGGGACTGGAAATAGGACCAACCATGAGTTGGAACATTCTTCCAAATTATATCAAATGGATTTGTGCCCTCATGATGCTCGTCGGACGTTTGGAAATTTTTAGTGTGTTAGTGATTTTAACACCTGCATTTTGGAAAAAGAATTAACATATCATTACAATAGATTTAGTAAAACATCTAACTTATGAAACCATTAAAATTCAATGCGTTCCTTAAACAAACAATATGGGGCGGTAACAAGATTATTCCGTTTAAGCATTTAGATAGTCAATTAGAAAATGTGGGTGAGAGTTGGGAAATTTCTGGCGTTAAAAATCACCAAACCATCGTTAGTGAAGGAGAATATGCAGGGCGTGCCTTAAATGAAGTTGTAGAAGAATTGAAAGGCAAACTCATAGGAGAATCTAACTATGAGCAGTTTGGCAATGAATTTCCACTCCTCATTAAGTTTATCGATGCTCGTCAGGATTTGTCCATACAAGTTCACCCTACAGATGAAATTGCAAAGAAACAAGGTAAATCACGTGGCAAGACAGAAATGTGGTATATCATGGATTCTGACAAAGATGCACATTTGCGCAGTGGCTTAAAAAAGAAGATAACACCTGCAGAGTATAAAGAAATGGTAGAAAATGATACCATCCTTGATGCAATAGCCGACTACTCGGTAAAAGAAGGCGATTGCTTCTTTTTGCCAGCAGGACGGATTCACAGCATTGGCAAGGGATGCTTCTTGGCAGAGATTCAGCAAACCTCAGATGTAACCTATCGTATTTACGACTTTAAGCGCAAAGACAAGAACGGGAACTATCGAGAGTTGCACACAGACTTGGCTGCTGAATGCATAAATTACGAGGTGTTAAACGACTATCGAACAGTCTATACATCACAAAAAAATCAAGGTGTGAGCCTTGTCCACTGTCCTTACTTTCATACCGCAGTGTACGACTTAGACGAGTCCATGACACTGGATTATAGCGAATTGGATAGTTTTGTAATCCTTATAGGCGTAAAAGGAGAAGGCACCATTGTCGACAATGAAGGTAATGAAACATCATTACGGGCTGGTGAAACGATTCTGATTCCAGCTACTACCAATGAATTAAAAGTAAATGGAACGGTGAAATTTTTGGAAACTTACGTATAATTTTCAGACATTCTTATAACGATAATGTACAAGACCTACATCCTATATTTACCAAGGATATAGGTCTTTTTTTGGGTTGGAGGCATAACTGTCTTTCTTTATGTACCTACTGTGGATGATTGGAGTATAGAATAGATGCTTAAAACATAGATTATGAGCTTTAAGTTTGTCGACTGTTTTTGAGGGTAGCTGTTAATATATTGTATGATAAGATGTTGCGATACTAATAAAAAACGCTGAAGCCATTGAATTTTTGCGCAACGTATTTTCACCTTTTCGGCTAATGTGACAAAAATGTGCATAAAAACGTTTCAACTACTTGTAAATCATTACCTTTGTTCCATTTATATATTT
>NZ_QFFX01000066.1:0-13799 GCF_023522295.1 Prevotella sp. TCVGH
CTAAATCGTTACCAGTTTAGTCTTATCAACAAGGTAACTTATTTATTTTCAATCAGTTGTAGTTTAAGAATTATCTTAGGCTGCTGAAGCATGTGAACAGCACCTCTTATACATGTTTACAAGACCGTTAAGTCAATGTTTCAACTTAAAAAGCCATTTATTTTGCTCAAATCAGCTCATTTTTGCAGTTCGTTTGCCTATTGATTTTTTCTATTTTGAAGATTTTAGATGGCCGTTTTTTGGTAAAATAACAGGACAAAATCGTTGTTTCGTGAGTGCCTTCGTTGGGTCGCTGAAACAAAACGAAAAACTTGGTTTTACCGTAAAACAACATATTTTACGTGAATGAGTCATGAACCAACAAGTTATAAATAGGTGTTGATAGCAGATAGTTTCGCTTTTTCTTATTACCTTTGCAAAATAATAAATCTATGAATGTACGCCGTGCCATTCTTGGAATGAGTGGCTGAATGTGTGCATATTCAATTTAGGAAAAAGTAGAAATGAAAAATTTGATAGGTCTCTTGATGCTCCTCTTGCTAAGCAATGGGTTGTCTTCTTGCACAGAAAAAAAGCAAAACACCAATATTATTGCTACGAAACCGAAGCCAGTAGTGAAGAAGGAAACGCAGTCGATGGGCGATTACCACCAATCAATGCCTGTAGAGTGGTTGGGCACCAACTATGTTGTTGAGGTGAGTAGACAGTCGGATAAGGCTTTACCATTGGCAGATGACGGCATGGGAAACAAGTATTATGACAATCAAATTACGCTCAAAATTCTTCGACACGACCACTCTGAGTTTTTTAATCGCACGTTTTCTAAGGCAGATTTCGTGTCGTATGTAGATGAAGCGTATCGAAAAAATAGCGCTCTTCTTGGTATTGTGTTCGACAAAGCCGAAGGTAATTATATTCAATTTGCGGTTAGTGTAGGCTCTCCCGACAAGATGAGCGACGAGTATGTACCCTTAGTGATGAAGGTTTCTAATTTAGGTGCAATCACTATTCATAAAGACACGCAACTGGATACGCGCAATACGAGGTTGGATGATACAGACTCGGATCCAGAAGAAGAGGATGATATTTAGCTCTTAAGCTGTTGAGTACTCTTTTTTGTGTGCCTTGTTAGTCAACCGGCGCTCATGATTTGAGGCATTGAACCCCTATTGGGAAGTGTGTTTCTTGTTTCATGAAAACCAAGCGTTTAGAAAAAATAAAAAAGACTTAATTTATTTGTAAGTCCGCTCTCTTTACATTATCTTTGCATGGAATAGGCACTTTGTAGAGAACACAATGGAAGATTTAGGTTTACCTTATCTATCATTACTTTATGTACTTGTTTGTATAAAGGGAGATTCTGCTTCACAGTGCTACGACCTTTTGTATAAAATATCACAAAGATAAAGAGAATGAAGAAGATATTATGCTCATGGGTTATCCTTTCTTTCATGACGATTACCGCCTTTTTGGTAAGTTGCGGAAATAGTGCAAAGAAAGATTTGAACCACCTGCTCCTTGAACTTGCTGGAGACGATGCTGTCATAGATCACGATGACTGGATGACGATAGAATCGTTCCTTGATAGTCAGAAAGCACATTTTAAGGAGTTTTATGAGGGCGGAAAGCTCGACAAAGACGAAGTCAAAGAGTATATAGAAGACTTTTTTAGTCGTGGGCGTGAGGCGAAGAAGATAGATTTCGTAGGGATGAATGATGAACCCATCAAAATTAATTTCTTCTTAGAACGGTCTGGCTCCATGATTGCTTACGACTCTCCGCAAGGCGACGGCTCATTCAAGGCAGCAATTGTGCAGATGCTGAACAACTTGCCAGGCAACAATTCGCAGCATAAAATTTATGTAGTGAATAGTTCTATCAATCCTTATCCACAAGGAATCCAGCAATTTGTGAACGACAATGACATCTTTGCGACAACAAAGGGCATTGGCGACCCAAGCTACACGGACTTCGGAGCCATATTTAATCAGATACTGAATAAGACGAAAGACGACGAAATTAGCATCTTGATGACTGACATGATTTATTCTACAAAGAGTATGGTGGGCGTCAATCCGCAGAAAGTTTTCGCTGAAGCTCAGAGCATGACCAATACAGTTTTCAAAGATGAAGTAAAGAAAAAGTCCATGCTCATTGTCAAGATGATGGGGTCTTATGATGGGTTGTACTATCCTTACAATTCTCCCAGTAAGGGAACGGCTTATCATGGAAAGCGACCTTATTATATTGTGATAGTGGGAAATAATGAGAATATCGCTCGTCTGACCACTGATCCCGACTACGGATCGTTTGCTAAACTGTCCGAACTCAAAGGATATCAGAACATGTATCTATTCGAATCCGATGATGTTTACGAGCCTTATTATTCCTTGTTGTTAAGTCATCCGAAGATACGAGGACGCTTCCAACCAGAGAGAGGGCAAGGAACACAGATTAAAGACATAGAAGGTGTTAAGCAAGACAGGAACAGTGGCGACGTTCGGTTAGTGTTAGCGGTTGATTTAAGTAAAATGCTTATTGACGAAGATTACTTGACAGATATTCGCAACTATAAGATTGAGTCGGACGACAAAATAACCATTGAAGAAATCCGTCCTATCACTAAAGCGGATATCACACCAGCCGAGAAGAAATATATCGGTTCTGCTACACACCTATTTATATTATCCTTAGAGAAATTATCGAATAATCAGGATGTTGATATCAAGCTGATGAATCATTTACCAGCGTGGATAGCGGCTTCATCAAGTGATGATGACACCACTATTGACAGTAAAACCACCTTTGGACTGAAATACTTATTGCAAGGAATATATAACAGTTATCAAAAAAAATCGGATGGAGAACCCTATTATTTTGAGTTGGAATTGGAATTTAAGAGATAATTGATAACTCAAAAAATCATCCAAATAGAATGCTCATAGGTACTTGCCACATTTGAAAAACAATCCTTTGATATATGAAAAAGAATACCATATTATTAATTACAGGAGCCATATTGACACTCCTTTTCATTATTTTTTCTACTCCTCTGTTTGAATCTCTCTTTTATTCTCGGGAGTTTTCTAACGAGATGTACGCTGCCAACTTGTATTTGGTGGTGGCTATTGTCACTGCAGTGGTAGCATGGGGGCTATCTGGAATTTACTATTATGTCATCAATTCGGTGAGTTTTTCACGTTGGTATCATTGGTTAATCATGTTATGTGTAGCCGTGGTCATCGTTCCCCTCATTACCTATGTCTACGCAGATCATGTATTTGCAGATGATGGGTTGGATTTTAGTGGGCAACTCTCAGCCTTCTGTATCATCAATCTTGCAGTTGAGGCGGTACTATTCATCATTGCGAGCTACTCCATGCGTTGGTGGTCTTCCAATTGCAGACACACGCCAATACCAGAATAGTAGATAGATGTTTGTGAAATTTATGAATAATTAGAAATATTATTGTGAGACTATTTTTGTTTTTAGTAGGTGGAACAGGGTCGCGTGTCATGCGACCTCTTATCATGCAGTTTGCTGCTGGGGTACATCCTACAACCGAATCGGGAAAACCGATGCCACTGGAAGTCATTCCTATCATCGTAGATCCACATAAAGCAAATGAAGATTTGAAGCGTACCGACAACCTTTTGCGCTGGTATAAACAGATACGGAAATCTTTGTATGGCAAATCGGTAGACGTAACGCATGGCTTTTATTCCGTGAAGATATCAACATTGAGCGACATTCTGCCCAATGGAAGTAACCTAAGTGATACTTTCATCTTCAATATGGGCTCCATTGCTTCCCAGAAGTTTCAAGATTTTATTTCTTATGCAACGTTAGATTCTGGCAATCAAGCCTTATGTTCGATGTTATTTTCAAATGACCAGCTCAACACAAAGATGGACATTGGTTTCGTTGGATCGCCCAATATCGGCTCTGTTGCCTTGAATCAGTTCAAAGATTCAGAAGAATTTCGACAATTTTCCAATGTGTTCCAAAAGAATGATCGCATATTTGTGGTGAGCAGCATCTTTGGTGGAACGGGAGCAGCTGGTTATCCTATTATTGTGAAGAATATCCGAAATGCAGGGAACAACATTCAGATTAACAACCGTGGTGATTTGCGTGATGCAAAAATAGGAACGCTTACCGTGCTTCCTTACTTTAATGTGCAGCAAGATGAGAATAGTCCTATCTCGCGTGCAGACTTCATTTCTAAAACAAAGTCGGCTCTATTCTATTATCATGATAACTTGACAGGGATTCGACAAGGAGGAGTTGACTTGCCTAAGTCGAAGGTGAATGTATGTTATTACTTGGGGGATGAAGTACCGAGTAATCCATATTTTAATGATCCCGGTGGGAATGGTCAGCGTAATGATGCCCATGTAGTAGAATATGTTGGTGCGCTATCCATCTTAGACTTCTTGCAGATACCCGATAGTCAAATGGAAACAATTGATGGAATGGCACTCAATCCTATTTTTAAGGAGTATGGATTGGCAAACGACAAGCGAACACTCTCATTGAAAGATTTTGGTATCTCTACTCGAAACCAAATCAATAAGCAAATGGCAAAGTTTTATTTAGCTTATCTGTATATAACTAACCAACTTCAAAATGATATAGGACGAGGGTACACAGAAGACAAGCCAGAGATAGGAAAGAGTTTTGTGTCGACAAGTTTTTATAATACATTGACCAGTAATTTCTTTGTTGCTTACCGCACATGGTTAAAAGAACTCAAAGTAAACCAACGAAGTTTTATTCCTTTCAATCTTACAACAGATAAACTTTCTGACGCTCTAACGGATATAGCTCCAAAGACTGGTCTGTTTAAGTCAACTATTGATTACAAGACAGTGCTCTCTATGCTTAATAAAACGAGCCAACAAGCTACGAAATCTCATAAGTATGGTGAGGAACAAGTGGCATATAAACTCATGGATTTGTTGGATCAATCCTTGGATAAGCTGTTGGATGAAAAATACAACTCCATAGTGTAATATAAATTGAGCCGTCATATAGAAACGATATTTCATGTCAAAGATATTATCATATAATAAGAAAACAACGGGAGAAGGATGGATTCCTCTCACCAGTCAGTATAATGCAGACGAGATAGCGATGATAGAAGACCCTAATGATGGGCTATCTCAACAACCTCGCACCGCTATTCCGTCTCCATTTGCACAAATGGATTTGGTAAAAAACGCATTCAAACGGCTCTCCATGCACGAACGTCTACAAGGAGAAGCGATGGATGAAAAGCTTGTTGCAAATGCGTTAGACGTTGCACAGTTGTTTTTCAATTATTCCGAATTGCGTAATCAATTGCATATTATTGAATGGAATCGTAGTACAGAACTACAGAGATTAAAGGACTCACCACAGCACCAATTGTTGGGTGAAACACTTGAGATGTTCCTGCAACAAGACCAAGAAGCCTTTAATTTTGATTCTATGGATAGACTTTATTTCTTGGTTTATGGAAATCAAGTCATCGGATCAACCTCTCCAGTCACTCTCTTTATGGCTTCGCCGAATGCGAAGGAGGGGATGTATGATTTGCCTGTGGAGCAAAATGTCAATTTGTTTGAGCTTTGGCGACCACTCTATATGCGTGATACACGGTTCATCAAATATATTTATGCGCTGTTTACAGCCTATCCAAACTTGAAGAATCAATGCGAAGAAGTGAACAGTTATCTGATTACTAATTTCTCTCTTTTATCGAAAACGGTACAAGATGAAATACTACGTGAAATAGGTAATCCTGCTGCCATGGATTTAGGGCATGTGGAAAACGCGCGTTCATTCTTGGAAAACAATTTCATGCCCCTTGATGAAGGCATACAAGCGCTGGGCGTACCCTTCTATTCAGCTCGTCCAGAGGACATTCAACAGGCAATAGCCGAAAGTGATTTTAAGATGATTCCTTCACGTTCGGTCGAGGATGTAATTCCTCTGGTGTTGCAAAATCATCTTCTAGCCACGCAAGTAGATTCTTTCAAATACATCACAGGCACTTGGGATGACAACACTCAAATAACACCTGCAGACTATGCTGTTGCTCCAGAAAAGCGTATCCTACCTGCAACGACTCATCAGTATCCTTGGTTAACCGACGATGACTTCTTCCAACCGTCCTTAATCAAGTTGGATTATACGCTTGACAAGGATTGTTTCTTTGAAGGAAATCTTACAGTAGGCTCACGAGAAACCGACCAATGCAGTTTTGTTTTACCATTGAAGCCTCTATATTTTAAGTATTTTGATGTACAAGATCTTTGGGGAACCATTCAAGGAAGACCTCGTTTTGAACTTCAACATACGGTTTCAGGAAGTATAGAAAAGGTGACAGCTATCTTGCGAATACCTGTTAAAAAAGAAAGACACTTCATTACGCTTCAACGTACGTATGTATCAACCTCTAACATTGATTTTGCTTACGATGAGAAGAACAATTACGGACACTTTATCACAGTGCCTTTTGCCTTGAGTGTTTTTCCTTTTGTTCGAGCTCAGGGGTTGAAACAATACAACGTGCAACTGGTAGATAGGGCTTTGGGTGCTTTGGAGAATTTCAATATTGACTTGACTTTCCTTAAAAATGGCTATCGAAACGGAATGCAAGAAGACGAAGTTCTTATCCGCAATCGTTCGTTGAAGTCAGAAAAGCGTGTTGGCTCTACTTATTATCGTTTGCAAAGTGATTTTGATTATATTGCCATCACACTATCTGATGACCACGGAAACACCTCCGCACAAGGTGTTCTTTGTCCCCGTTGGCCATCTTATGTCCCTGGACATGATGCATACACCTTTTCCGTTGACTTTGGAACAACCAACACTCATGTTGAATCTATGAAGGCTGATAACATGCCAGAACCTCTTTCTATTAGTTCTACAGCACGTGAACGTCTTATTGCCACGTCCTATAATGGAGAGAGTATTTTATACGATGTCATCATGAAGCAAGAATTCTTGCCTAAAGTGATTGGCGAAAGTTATGGATTTCCACAACGAACAGTATTGTCAGAATGTGAGCGATTAGATGCGATGAATGTCGACCAGATTGTTGCTTTGGGCGATGCCAACATTCCTTTCATTTACGAAAAAGAATCTATAGGCTACGGAAATCGCATAGTTCCTAATCTGAAATGGTCTACGGAGATGGCTAATAGCAAGCGAATTAGGGCATATCTCATGGAGTTGGCGTTGTTGATGCGTACCAAAGTTTTATTGGAAAATGGCGACATTACAAAAACTCGATTGGTGTGGTTCTATCCGCTATCCATGAAAGTGGGCAATGTGCGCAAGTTGGGCGAAATGTGGGCAAAAACTTTCACAGAAGTTTTTGGCATTCCAGTGACGAATAACAATCTCATTCAGATGCCCGAAAGTGTGGCTCCTTACTATTTCTATAAGAGTTCGAGCTCGTTTAAGGGTGCCGCCAACACCGTGGCAAGTATTGATATCGGTGGCGGCTCAAGCGACATCGTTGTTTATGAGAGCAATGCGCAGCAACCAACTATCCTCACTTCGTTCCGTTTTGCAGCGAATGCCCTGTTTGGAGATGGGTTTTCAGATGTTCCGCAGGGCGACACAAACCCCACGTTAATTAAGTATGTGGATTACTTCAAACGCTTGTTCGATAGCGATGATGACAGATATGGAGAGCTAAATGGTATTTTAGACGATATTACGGCTAAGCGTAAATCGGAAGATATCAATGCTTTTTTGTTTTCGGTCATTAACAATAAAGTGGTTGCCCAAAATGATGTGTTCTCTTATAATATGCGATTGAATGAGGACGAGCAGCGTAAAATAATTTTTATCTACTTCTTTGTCACCCTCATCTATTATGTCGCAAAGATGATGAAGCATCGAAATTTGGATATGCCACGCAGCATTATGTTTTCTGGTACGGGTTCAAAAGTCCTTGATATCGTTGGAACGCAGCGAGATTTAGATTTGATTTCGCAGGCTGTTATTGAGCGTGTGTATGGTCAGAAGTACAATGCAGACGGCTTTAATATCGTCATGGAAAAGAATGAGCCAAAGCAAATCACTTGTCGTGGCGCATTGATGCAGGTGAATGACAGTAGGGGAGTGGAAGAAGTGATGCAGCTCAACCGTTTAATGGATAGCTTTGACAATTCCATTAAATACAACTATTCAATGATAGAGAAAGAAACTGTGCGCTATGAAGACATGGAAAATCCTCAAGTGCGTGCACAGATAATCGCGCAAGTGCGTGAATTTAATGATTTCTTTTGCCAGTTGTGTGAGGACATTCACGTTGTAGATCGTTTCTTGGTGGATAACCGAAGCCTACAGATGTTCAAAGAGTTGGTGAATAAAGACTTGGAACATCATCTCATCAATGGTTGGAATTTCGTTAATAAGAACCAAGAAGAGAAGAATGGAAGTGATGCAATAGAGGATACACTCTTCTTTTATCCTATTATCGGAAGTATCCGTGACAATCTTATCAATCATCTGCATTAGTGCAATGTGGACAATAGAAAAATCAATATGTTTGAAAGTAAGATAGAACGGCAAATACAGTCTTTGCTCGAACCCTATGAAGATAGAATCCAAGAATTGGAAAGACATCTCATTCAACTGAATAAACGGGTAGAATCTTTAGAACAGCAAATCGAGGCACATTCATCCCATCCGATAGAAATATCTACGGACAAGGAAATGAAAGAGACGGTAGCTGCTCAGGCATCTATTGTCAATTCCGCCCCGACAGATATACAAACAGAGGGGAAAGCGCCTCAACATCGCATCTTATTCATGACAGCTCCCAACGATGAAGGTGTCTTTGCAGGAAGTTCGGAAACCGAACAAGTAGGAAAAAGCATCTACCAGTTGAGCACCACCGATGGTGTTCATGGAACATTTATCATGCTCGATACGCCCGATGCCATTGCTACTGCCATGATTAGTGTGTCTCAATTTGTGAAAACCGCATGCAAAGTTCAGGGAAATTTGTCGCCTTATCCTCAACAAATTCAGACCCTTGAAGAAGGAACTGCCGTCTTGGAAAATGATTCTTGGCGAATCACGAACAAGGCAATTGTAAAATTTGGTTAAGCCCATGCAGGTGCTTATGTCCTAAAAACGTGAAAGAGAATATGCAAGTAAAGTGTCCGAAGTGTAGGTTGCGATATGAGACAAACATTCCATTTGGCATGACGGAGGTGTCGTGTGTATGCCCCAGATGTGGAACTCCGTTTACTCATCTTGTAGACTCTCAACAAGAGGAGGATTCTGTCGGCGAATTTGACCGAAAGGAAGGAGTCCAAAACCAGCAAACTCTAACCGACTCTCCGCAGGAAGGTGCTTTGAATAATGAAGAAAGCTCAAGTGATACGCCTGCTGGCAGGATTACAACGACTTCACGTCAGTCGTCATCAGAAATATTAGATTGGCAAAAACCGAACGCCTCCACAGCCTCAAAGCCGAGTCGCCCTTCCTCTATAACGGGTAAAGCAACACCCACACAACAACAAAAACAGCAAGGGCATTTTTATACTTCTTGCACTTTTATCTTTTTTGTCGTGCTCATTATGGTTGTATTTTCCATCAGAAGTTGTTGGAAATCGGCTAAGACGCATGAGTATAATGGTGCATCTTTGTCAGAAACTACAATTGGGGTGCCTTCTCAAGATGATAATTTATCAGCCGTGCAGGACGAATCTGTCGATCCTTATGATGAAATTCATCCAGGCAAAGCACCCAGTTGGATTCAGGGAAACTGGAAGTTTACGACCGAATATGGCGACATTCTGTTGTCCATCCATGGAAACAAAATCACAGAGAGCATTGACGGAGAAAAATCTTCGGGAACGTTTTACTACGAAAATCGAAAGTTGGTTTGTGATTTTGGCGATCCAAACAATATTATGATTTATCGCTTGGACGTTGAGCGACAGCAGATTGATGCAGGCAATGGCATGTTGATGACGAAAGAGTAGGAAAGACAATGCCTCTCTTGTATAATCCGCAAAACGAAACGTTCCAAAAAAATAAAACGAAGCGATGTGTTTCGTAAAACGAAATGTTCTTTTTTTTTCGACCTCCTCCCCGAAAGGGAGGGGAGTGATTAGCTGACTATTTTGAACATTGCATAATATTAGTTGACGAGTTTACAAGTTTACGAGTTGATAGTTTTCAAGCAAAAAGTCTATTTACTTGTCTACTCGTCTACTTGTGAACTTGTGAACTAAAAAACTATCAACTAAATACTTCTACCCTTTTTATTGATACCTATGTTATCCGTTAAATGCTTTTAGTCTAACACCGCCACTTCCGTTGTCCTCCCAGGGACAGAGCAGGTACCAACGACATCCATCCCATTGAGTCCTGTATATGGCGACAGCACGCAGCATCACGTTATTTGGAATATCAACCTGACAATATTTGAATGGCGTGATGAGAGGCATCCAGAAAGAAACTGTACTCCCTGTGTTGTTGAAAATGTTTGATGTGACACCGTTCATTCTTTCCCTCCCTCCAAAGAACCCATAGTCCTGGCTCCAGTTTTCTAACACCCAGCTCAGGCTCTTACCATTTTTCATTTCTTTTTTGGATGCGTATGCTTCGAATGGCTGCGCTATCTTCATCCCATAAATCTCTGTGGCATCAATCAATTCCGTATTTAACTTCCCGTTCTCATCCACCAAAAGCGTCTGCTCGCCCTTGTTGTTCTGCACCTTAAAGTTGTCAGCCGTGGCGGTGTACTTCCCTTTTTTGATATCCAAGCCACTCGCCAGAAGCGCATCCACCGTGCCGTCGTACGCACACCATGGGGTTGCCGTGTCGCCCTCCTCGAGTTTAGGTCGGCAGATGTACAAAGTGGCAGGCTTTGTTCCATTCACCCACATTGCCACGCTACCAAACTGTAGTTCCTCCGTTGTAAATGTAGCTGACACTCTCGTCCACTTATTGACAGGCTCATAAAACGAAGATGCTGCTTTAAATTTCAATTTACCAACTCTCTGCCATGAATTATCTTTCTCTTTTTTGAACGCTTCAAAGGCAAACACGCCATATCCTTGTACATCTTTGTCAAATTCTATCCTTATCCAAACAGAAAGCGTATATACCATATTTGACTTCAGCTGTAGGTTACGAGCTGCACCTGTCATAACTTCCCAGTATAAACCAGCAAACTCTGCCGTATCTTTCATTGCCTTGAACTTGATTGCGTCCGCTCCACCAACGCCACCGCCTTTGAGGTACTCAAACCACTCCGTGCTGTCCACCTTTGTAGCTCCAAGCCCCACACCCAAATGCTTCTGAATGGCTCTCTTGTTGGTGGTGTCAACTCCATCAAGGTCGAGGTCGCTTCCCCACAACAAGTTTGGTCGTGTACCGTTTTCTACCTTTATGCTGATATCTTTCGATGTCTGCTGTATCTGCGTGAACTCCTTTTTAAGGTTCCCCACTGTGCTGGACGTCTCGTTAATGGTCGCCTTGAATGCGTTTACCTTCCCCTCAACAGTGCTAATATTGCTGCGGACCTCGCCCAGTTTATCGTCGAAAGCGTACACAAGATCAGGTTTCATCGTGATAGGTATAGTGCGTATGTCGAGGATTTTATTTCCTTTCAAAAGCGTTATGCTGAAAGCTTCTTCTGATGCGTCGTATGTTCGAATTACTGGTCCAAAACCATATACACCGCTTGATGCTTGTAAGTTCCCAAGGTCAGTATTTGTGCGCAACGTGAGTCCTTCATTATTTAAAGACACAGCGGTTGTAACGTTTCCTACGGTTTTATGTATGAAGTATTTCAGCTCAACTTTCACCTTTTTGTAATGAGTATGATCCTCAAAATATGCCAGCACTGTTTCTTTTGAAGGAACAATCTTGTAGATGACAGCATCCTTGCCGTTTTCTCCTGGTTTTCCTGGTTCTCCTGGCTTCCCTGGTTCTCCTGGCTTCCCTGGTTCTCCATTTTTCCCATCATAAACAAAAACGACCGATTTGCTATCCACCTTCTTTCCGTCTATATAGAGATTGATGTGATAAAAGCGGACATATCCTGTATGAAGACTGAGTACCCATTTTTTATCGTCTTTGTTGTACGTTAGCGAGTATGAGGATATAGGTTGACCGTCACGTAGCACCTCTATTTGAGCCTTCGCATTATCCAACTGAACTATTTTATCACTCTCCATGCGAAAAGCTCTGATTTCAATATCGTCAGGGTTTAGCTGATCATACTTACTGACAGAAACCTGCGAAGAAGATAGTTCAAGCCTATACACAACTGCATCTTTTCCTTTGATAAGCGACCACGTGTACTTGCTTGCATCAGTGCTGTCAGGCTCATCCGTGTAGCTGACATACTGACCGATGTACGCTCTATCTTTGCTGTCATCAGTACTGAAGTCTACTTTTCCGTCTGGTGAGTTTGCATACGCAATATGTAAGTGTGGCGTTTGACCGTCTTTCCCGTCATTCACCGCCGCTATTGTCATAATGCCTCTGGCTAATACTTTGTTCATGAAATGAGTTTTTAAGTTTTTAAGTTTTTAAGTTTACAAGTTGACGAGTTTACGAGTTGATAGTTTTGCTAATTACTCCCCTCGCTTTTGGGGAGGGGTCGGGGGAGAGGCTTCTCTCCTCCTTCGGTTTCCCACTTCTTTATGCTTTTCTAACCTCGCACACAAAAGTTGCCTTCTGGTCTACGTCAGCGGCCAATACTTTCAAAGGGTTTCCCGTCTTTGTGGGCGACGATGTGCCAGTGAAGTTCTCTCGAGCACCTGCCTTGTTGTACTTCGTCCATGTGTAGGTAAACTTAGATGTCTGTGCGCTCACATCTTCTAACTTCACGCCATTTTGCCACACCTCGGCGTTGATATCTATTTCTCCCTTGCCATTGACGATGACATTTCCCTTTGGGGCATGCAGCACTACCTCGTATGGATCAGTGCGGTCTTCGAACGTGACGATGGCTTCGGAAGTTTGCCCATCGTCAGTGGCTATCACTTTGTAAGTCTGTACGTTCAACACATCATCAGCATGTACTGTGAGCGTGCTGTTACCACCACTTGTTTGTACCCCTGTAGAAATATCCTCGAACGTGCCGTTAGCAAAATTCAGTTTCTGCCATTGAAACTTCTGAATAGAAGTATCGTGTACGCCCCCACGATAGCACTCGGCATGTGCTGTCAGTTCGGTGATGCTTGTATCAAAGCTGTTTCCTTTCGGCTGTGTCAGCACCACTTGAAGAAGAGCTCCTGCTGATGTGGACTTAATGACCTGCGTCTGCGCCTCAAGCACCGTGTCGACATTTGTCAATGTGTCATGATAAGTTGCCTTAACGTTAATGTTCAACGCATTCGATGAGATGTTGCTCGCTATGGTAAGCACTGCACCTGCACTGATGGCTCCCACAGAATACCCTCCAGCACTCTTGCCAGCCTGCAACTTCGTACCATTGATGTCGTACTCGATAGAAGTGAGTGCACTGACCATGTTCTGACCACTGCCAGTCACATACACTTTAGGTGTAACCGTGTTCTTGTCCGTGCTGAAGTTGGGTACATACACCTTGGTGTCAGGATTGTACATCTGCGACGGATTTTTCACTTGCAGTATCATGGATACCTGCTTTGCGTCATTCAAATCTACGATTGTGATTTGTCCTCTTGATAAAATTTTGTTTGCCATTTTTTGAGTTTTTTTAGTTTATAAGTTACTATGTTTGCAAAGGCTAACACACGGAGACAAGTCGGATGCCGCTCTTCGGAGGCTTCGCGCCTCC
>NZ_QFFX01000067.1:0-13532 GCF_023522295.1 Prevotella sp. TCVGH
TTCTTTTAAGTTCTTTTGTCATATTATTTTACTTTTTATGAGGTTAATAATATGTCAAGCTATTTCAGTATAAGACAGGATTAGTTTAATTGGTTCAATTTGTGGTTGATACAAAAGAACATGAATGTTTTTGACAACAAACAACCCATTGACGGTGGACTATAAGAAAAAATATAGTGAGCAGTTGCAGGCGATCAAGGAAAATTATCGTACCTTTGACATCCCATACAACGGTCAGGACAATGACGACTATGTAAACGGTTAAGTTTGTCCAAAGGAAATTGTCGGCTGCACTCGGAAAAGATAGAGCAAGCTCACTTTCCACTCATTGGCACACCAATTCTGCTGCAACGACGGCACACCGGAGGCAGCAAAGGCAAGGGCAATGGCACGCACAAGGGCTGCAAATGGTAACTTCAAGCCGAATGACGACTATAAGAAGATGCAGTTCTACTACCACCCCGACCATTTGGGCAGCAGTAGCTACATCACCAACCTTGATGGCGAAGTATCGCAGCACATTGAATATGTACCGTATGGCGAGGTGTTCATTGATGAATTGGAGCTTACGCGGAAATCGGCGACCGCAGGGAAAGCCAACTGCAATAACACATGGAGCACGTCTTTTCGATTCAACGATTGTGCCAACGAGCGCAGAGGCAAGCTTGCTTGTTCTATGCCGAGTGCAGCCAATCGTAGAGTAGAACTCAACGTCAAAGAGCTGGATGAGGAGACAGGTATGTACTACTATGGTGCGAGGTACTATGAGCCAAGGTTGAGTTTGTGGATGAGTGTCGATCCCAAGGAAGAAGATTATCCTATATTATCTACTTATTGCTTTGTTAATAATAATCCTATTATTTTTATGTATGAATCTACAGCCGCCTATGGTGGCACAACCTTTATGCGTTTATCCAATAAATGGATGAAAGAAAATCATAGTAACCATTGGTCAGGAGGAAGAAAAAAAATGAAAATACTGGTAAATTATTTACTAACATTTCTATTCATTTGTCTTATAGAAACTTCTTGTTCCTTTAAGACAAAGTGTAGAGGCATAAGTATCAACGAAGTTCATACTACAACTAAACATGCAAGTATGAGATTCTCCTCCTTGGCTACGTTTTCAAAGAACAAGACATCAGCATTAAAAAATTATCGAAAGTTTAACATAAGTAGGAGCATCAAAAAATCAATCAAACTATCCAATTGGGCAGAAAATATGGAATATCCTCCCGACGTCTTTATCTGTGAAAATGGTTATTATTTTTTATTATCTGTTACAAAAAATCCAACAGGACTAGATACAAATTTTTACCATTGGATTGTTTTAAATAATGACGGTAGAGTTGTTGATGAATTTGTAAGCTTATCTAAAAACATCAATAACTGCTATATGGAAAAAGGGAAACTACACATGGTTGTATATGACTATGATGATGAGTTTTTTTTAAAGGATCAATCAGAATTGATTCCGATAATAATAAGGGATTTTATAGTTGAAGATAGTTTAGCTTTGAGTAAAGAAAGTAAATTTTACGTAGAAGAGGGCTAATATCAGTAAATAAAAATTCGTTGGTCAAATTAAAGCGTATTTAACTGTCCGATAGGCTTATGATTGATGAGAGTAAAATACTACAACATGGTGAAAGCAGCGACTTTGCCTTAGCCTCTATCTTTGCCCCATCGATGTATTCCACGTCAAGGGGCACTAAGCTTCGATCAGCAAGTAGCACCATCAATTGGGTGAACACGTTGTTTAACTCGTCTCTGACACGGTTGTGGAAGCAGTTGATGGTGATGAAGTTGGGCTTTTCGTATCCTATAATCCCAATGAAGTGGGTGTCATGGAGAAGCGATTATACAGGAACATTCCATTGGACATAGACAATATGGAGGGGATGCATCTAAATCACATTTCAATGTTAGGGTAATGTTTCAATCAGGAGTTATTATAATAACCATCTGATTATCAATGTGATTTTTAAAAGATTAAGCATAAATGCAGGGAAAGATTCTCTGCCTTTTGTTATATTTGTAGTCCAAAACAAAGAAAAATGAATGTACGAGAACGCATCGGCACTTTATGCGCCAGATTGGGAGTTGAGTTTCAATGTCCGCATTGCAGTTCAACGGAAATTATCAAAAGTACGAAGAATAGCATGAACAAAAAAGATGAGAGCAATAAATCGAAAAGGATGACGTTAAATAGTTGATAACCATCAATATGGAGGTCTATGGATAAGTCGGAAATCACATCAATATCCTTGCCGGTATCGGCAAATATAAATAAATGCTTGCAAAGCAACTGTCAGGAAATGAAAGACAAATGACAATGGAATACAAGAGTTTTACATACGACATGGTACCGCCCCTTTTTGCAGTCTGCTTCATCGAAGGCTGTCCGCAGGCGCCCACCTGCCTAAGACATTTTGCAGGAACATTTTATATCATGAAATAGTAGGGCATGCAGCTCCTAAGGTTCTTGGTGCGGATACTGGTAATGCAATTAATAATGAAAATATAATTAGAAAAGAATTAAATAAACCTTTGAGGAGGGAGAATCCTAAACATGTTGAATAAATTATTTTTCCTATTTATATACATTTTTTCGAGTAGTATGCAAATTTCAGCTAACGACTCACTATTAGTAAATTCAAAGTGGACTTTAATGTACACCCTTATTCTACATGGTGATACTATCATACGCAATGGTGAATCATATATTCGTGAAAATACGGAGATTGGAACTGGCAATAACGGAGGTCCTACACTTATTTTTAAGAATAATCATACCCTTATCAAGATAGATCCCATAGGTTCAAAAAAATATTGGATATGGTCACTTGATAAGGATACACTAATCATGCAGAGAAATTATAAGAAAAAAACTTTCAAAGAAAAATATCTGATAAGTTTTGAAAATAAAAAACGAATATTATATTTATCTCCAGTATTTCATCAGAAGACAATATATGTTTTTGGAAAAAGGGATGATGAGTTATAGAAACTAAATAAAAGATTAGTAATGAGATTTTGTGCTATATTGATACTTTCTGTGATTTCAATTCTAAATAGTTTAGAATTGAAATCACAAACTGTTGTAAAAATTTTAAGCAATGGTTGTAAGGTAGAGAGAAGTTTATTTCTAAACGAAAAAAAAATCGGGGTGTATAATAAACGAGGTAGATTGGTTAAATTGTCCGCAGATGAAATCAAATATCAAAAGATATTTTTATATCAATCTTATAGCCTGATTGATTATGGAATAATTCTAAAATATCCCGAGGTCATATATAAAGATGCGTGTATTATTGCTGATATTTTGTCAAGTTATGACCCAAGCGAAATCTTATCGTTTACAAAGCCTATAGGGGAGCGAAAAAAGATTTCTATACAAGATATCAATAAGTATTACACGTATCTTGATGCCAGTGTTGACTATGTAGTTAGTATTAACATTATAGTCAAGGATAGTCTTATTACCCAATATAGTTATACTTACAAGCCCAATATGTCTGACATCATTATTTCATATACATGTGTATTTACTTATGATAAAAATAATCGAATAGTAAAATTAGAAAAAATATATAGACGACACTATGAAACAAAAGAAATTATATATGAAAACAAATAACACATGATTTTTGGTAATGTTCCAAATTGGGACTTGTCAGAATAACTACTTAATAATCAATTTTGTTCTAAATAATTAGGTATAAAGGCAGGAAAAGACTCTCTTCCTGTTGTTATATTTGTACTCCCAAACAAAGAGAAGTGAATATACGATAACGCTTCGGCACTTTGCGCTCCAGATTGGAAGTGAAAAACTCCAGTTTTCAACACCAAACAAGAGTTTTATAAAATGATTGACTAATTTTGCACTTGTTGGTTGACTCTATGCGTTGTTAAATGAAATTGCTGTTGAAAAAATATATAATAGAAAATTTGCGGTATTCAAATCCTTTTCTTACCTTTGCATTCGCTAAGAAAATGGGCAAGTCTTTTACGGCCAGCTCCCTTTGAATCCCCCAGGGTGGGAACGCAGCAAGGGTATTAGGTTGTAGCGGCGCGATAAGAGTAGCTTGCCCACCCGCCTCTTTAGCTCAGTTGGCCAGAGCACGTGATTTGTAATCTCGGGGTCGTTGGTTCGAATCCGACAAGAGGCTCGAAAGTTTTTAGATATGAAAGGGTGGCGTCTCTATGGTAGGCGACACCTTTTTGCCTTTTTTAGACGGTGTACCGCATGGTATAGATGTTCTCATTAAAAGGTTTATCAAGGTTCAAAACTCATTAACTCACAAACTCATAAACTCAAAACTCACTATGGCTCATGGACATGAAGTCCTGCACATGATGGCAGGCAACACATACGAAAGTAAAGAAGCGTTGGTAAAGGCAATTATCAACAAGTTTGGCGAAGCGGAACGTTTTCACACCTGTTCGGCAGAAGGCATGACAGCCGCACAATTAGTTGACTTTCTCGAAGCTCGTGGAAAGTTCATGCCCGCATCCTCCAATCAATTTACGGTAGATGAGACCAAGATTTGCAAGCATTAGGTTGAAACTTATGAACTCATTAGCTTACGAACTTAAAAACTCATTAACTTAAAACTCATCAACTCAATAACTTACTATCTCTCAAACACATCAACTCACGAACTCATAAACTCAAAAACTCATTAACTTAAAAACTCAAAAACTCATTAACTTAAAAACTCACAAACTCACCCCATGATTAAGATTTACGGAATGAAGTCCTGCCCTGATTGTGTGGCAGTAGACCGTCAGGTAGCGGGCGACAGTCGTTACCAAGTAATAGACATTGGCGAACATGTATCGTTGTTAAAACAATTTTTGCATTTGCGCGATACCAATCCCGTTTTTGATGAGGCGAAACGCTGTGGAGCGGCAGGCATTCCATGTTTTGTTTTGGAGGATGGCACTGTTACGCTCCGTCCTGAAGAGGCAGGACTTTCGAGCAATGCGTCAGATGCACCTGCCTGCAACATTGACGGTTCAGGCTGTTAAGTCATCGCTTGCTGGCTCCTTTTGCCATATGTAAGAACAAAAGGAAAGAGGAAGGGAGCACATTTACTGACTCCTTTTGCGCTTACAGCGCGCCAGTTTGTTTATACATCCATACCCAGAGCGTTGCTCTGGGCTGTATTCCTATTGGGGCTTCGCCCCGTCTTCGCTCAAATGTAATCTCCCAAAAATATTTGTAGCTTCGCCCCGCCCTTGCTCGTAACATCCGCTGCACAATATCTTGGACTGTGTTATTGATACGGCTTCGCCCCGTCTTTGCTCAAATATAAACTCCCAAAAATATTTGTGGCTTCGCCCGTCCTTGCTTGTAACATCTGCTACACATTATCTTGGACTGTATTCTTATTGGGGCTTCGCTCCGTCCTTGCTCAAATATAAACTCCCAAATTATTTGCAGCTTCGCCCCGTCTTTGCTCGTAACATCTGCTACACAATATCTTGTACTATGTTCCTATTGCGACTTCGCCCCGCCTTTGCTCAAATGTAAACTCCCAAATTATTTACAGCTTCGCCCGTCCTTGCTCGTAACATTTGCTACACAATATCTTGGACGATGTTCCTGTTACTGCTTCACGCCCCAATTGCTCAAATGTAAACTCCCAAATTATTTGCAGCTTCACCCGTCTTTGTTCCCTTGAAAAAGGACGAAATGTGGCGATGCAATTAGGAGTGGGAGAACATTCTGCGTACGGACCAACTGCGACGACCTATATGAAGAGATCTTTCGACTACCGCCTCTAATCGTGACACAATCATCATCTTGGCAGTATTTTCCCACATTCTAAATTCTACGTCTTCAGAATGTTCGTAGGTAAAGTCTATAAGCTGACTGATATCAAACGTTTCGGCTTTGATGCCAGCCCCTTCTAACGAAGCCTCGTGGGCATTACACTCTTGTTCGATGTGGGCAGGAACCATGAGTACGGGTTTGCCCATGTACATGGCTTCGCATACCGACTCAAACCCTCCAGTGGTGGCGTACGCCCTACAATTGGCTAAATAGTGTAAGAATTTGGTGTCATCAATGCGATGAAATGTAAGGGTGTCATCGATTTTGGTTACCTCATCTGCATCCGCTTTGTCCCAAAAGAAATGAAGTTTTACGTGTGGGTGGGCTTGGTGCCATTGTTTCACCATCTCGCTGAAGCCCGCATTGATGATGTAGCCCGTGATGAAGTCATTGCGATGACGAGAGATGTCCAGCACCTCTTCACGCAATAGTGGGGGTACTACAGAGAGATGCTGCTTATCACAGTCGGGCATCTTCCGAAACGAAAGCGCCAACTTATGCGCTGCTCCCCAACATGTGGCGCGTGTGAACGCCAGCATGAGCCAGCGAGCAGTAGTGTGGTGATGGGGAAAGCGATACTGGGGATGCATAAACATGTATTGATGTCCAATACATACCTCTGGTACGGAGGGGCGCAAAAACGCATAAGTGAGTCCGGTCAGGATTTCGTAGAAGTTCACCACCAAATCGGCACCGCTCCACTGGATGTGCTGGTAGAGCTGTTGAATGCTCTGAAGATAGTCGGACGATTTCATGAAATTATATGCCATGGAGCGTGTCAGACCGATGTGCTGATTCTTCTTCGAAGGGAGAAAGTTAGGACTCCAAAAGGTGTCCACGGGTGCTTTGGCTCTTTGAAGGAAGAAATCGGGAAGCTGTCTCGATTTACTTTTGCCTACCAATATTTCAATCACTTGATGTCCTTTTTCCTCCAGTGCCTTTTCTAATGCCAAAGCCTGGGTGAGGTGTCCACGACCTTCTCCTTGTACAACGAATATGACTTTCATTTTCTTGATTTTGTTAGTAATCATTAGTTTGCTGGCAAAATTAGTGAGTAGTTGTTTCAAATTCATTGACAAGATATAACAATTCTAAGTCATCTTATTATTGAGGCGGAGCGTCATACATCACGCCCATGCCCGCAATTTTTGCTCATCATGGAATAGAGCCGTTGGTGAGATGTCTGTGTTTTAGGCTGGTTCTATAAATTACCACCTCATATAGTCATTATAATTTTATGAAATACGTTTTGTTATCTTTTGGCTTCTTCTTGGTTCAAAATGTAAGTTCGTTCAGTCGTGTAGCTCGCTACACTCCTTCACTCTCTTGCATTTTGACCTCAAAAATAAGCTCAAAATCTAACAAAGCTAATTGATAGAACCAGCCTTTAAGAAAAATATCGTACCTTTACACTCTAATCGTTGATGCGAAACTTAATTCCGCCTGTGCAATGCGTGGGTGGAATGGAAATATGAAGCATCAAAAAAAGAAGGAATGAACAAGCAATGAGAGGCAACCCACCAACACAGAGTATTTTTCAACGTCCCATTTGGGTTTCACTATTTGCGCTCACAGCCGCTGTGGCATGGGGCTGGGCATATCCGCTCATCAAATTAGGTTTTGCCGAGTTTGGCATCACGCAAGGGATGACGGGTAGCAAGATGGTGTTTGCCGGCATTCGGTTTAGTTTGTCGGGCGTTATCATCTTGCTCATGGCGCAACTCACTGGGCGCGATTTTCATTTGCGATCGGCGAGAGATTCGTGGTACATTCTGCTGTTTGCCCTTCTGAACACCACCTTGCATTATGCGTTTTTCTATTTCGGACTGTCGTATAGCGAGGGTTCGCGAGCCGCTATTCTCAATTCGCTCAGCGTCTTCTCGGTGGTTATCTTTGCCTGTCTTTTCTTTAAGAGCGACCGCATGACGCTGCGCAAACTCACGGGTTGTGTGGTGGGCTTTGCTGGTATTCTGTCGCTTAATTTGGGAAGTGCCGAGAGTGGACACTTCACGTGGTTAGGCGACGGCATGATTATCCTCAATGCCCTCTGTGGCGCTGTTACCTCCTTACTTATCCGTGGACTGGGCAAGCGCATCGACGTGTTTGTTGGTACGGGACTAGCGTTGGCCATTGGCGGCTTGCTCTTGGTGGTGCCTGGGCTGTTGTGGAATGGCACACTGCCACGTATCACGCTATTGGGCTGCGTGTACTTGGTGTTGCTCATTGGCATTAGCACGGTGGGTTTTGGTTTGTACAACAAGTTGCTGACCTGCAATCCTGTGGGAAAGATCGCCATCTATAACTCGCTCATCCCCGTGGTGGGCGCCGTGACCTCCTGCCTCTGTCTCAACGAGACGTTTCATTTCAAGTATTTAGTGGCTGGCTTGTTGGCAGCCGCTGGTATTTATATCATCAATAAGGGAAAATAACAACTTACAGTTGTCTGAGTTTTGTCCTGCTTGCGGCTCTCTGAGTAGTGGTTGTCGTTAGAAGCTGTACTTCAGTTTAACCCACGCCTCGCTGTTTTTGCCATACATCTTGAACATTCCTCTGTCGGCATGAAAATAGTCGTATCCGATAGTGATTGCTGTCTGGTCGTTGAGGGCATAGGTGGTGGACAGGCGATTGAAGATGCCGCCATCTGCCACGTCTATATAGGCAAAAGATGAAATTTTCACTGTGTTTTGCAGCAGATCTTTGGCGAGCCGTGCCGTGGCTATCCCTGCATGGCGATAGATAGGTAGTCTTTCAAGATTGCCCGATGTGTATTTGTGGCAATATTGCAGACTTGCATTCCAGTCGTTGCCAGGGTACCAATCAATGCCGATGAGCGCGTTAAGTGCATTGCGGCATTCTACTTCGCATCCCATTGCAGCATTTTGCGCCTCGTTGATGTATTTGGCTACCTCTGCTCGAATGACGAATTGCCCGATGGGTAACGAACAGTCGGCTCCTAACATCGTCATGCGGTGATAGCGTCCATCGATGTGTAGTGACTTTCCGTCGGTTGTCATTACCATACGAAGGGCTGGCAGTTTGTTCCACGTCCGCAAGGCACTCACGGAGAAATCCACTCCGCTTAGGTTGACGGTTATGCGTCCACCATATTCCATGTTCTTCAGTCGCTTTTCTGGTTCTCCGCTTTCCAAGTCTATGGAATAAGGGAGGGAGGTGAACGGCAAACGCATTGCCCACGGATTGCGCAGGTCGGTAGGTATCACAGCGAAGTTAGTTACTGGGTTGCACACCGCTTCTGCTGTAATGACTCCCAAGGTGTATTTGGCACGTAAGCCATTCACAGGCATACGTATGTCGTCATAGTCTTGGGCGAGAAATTCGGTGTAGTCGATGGGCGACACACAGTCGGTAAGGCGCAGTGCGTCTGCCACTCCCCATATCACGATTTGTCGTCCCATACGCAGATCAAGGTTGCCTTTGGTATATGACAGATACGCCTCACGCAGCTCAATGCCTGTGCGTTCTTTCAGTATTCCGTTGTAAATAGCGTTCAGTGAGACAAAGAGAGCTGTCGCTCCTTTTTCGAGTCTCACTTCGCCCCTTGCTCGAGTTCTCGACGCCATCCAGTCTGCATTCCCTGTTGTTCGGAGTGCGTGATAGGTGTCAAGAAATCCCTTCACCCGAACTTGTAATGCGTCATCGCTGTCTTTGTCATGCGTCTCCTGAAGAGTCTCTTCGGGTACTGTTTCAAGACTGTCAATAGTTACTGTTGGCGTTTCTACTTGGGCTGATGCTTGTGCCGAGAACATCGGCACAAGCAAGAGAGTGGATAGTTGTATCAGGTTCATTTTAGAGCCCTTTCTCCAATTTGGAAACGGTGAAGAGGTTGGGCGCCACCTTGATGTTGAATCGCTGGTTGTCCATGCGAATGATGGTCTTGTGCCCCGTCTGCACATTTTCCATTTGCATGAGGTGCATCGTCCAGAATCCCTGTACTTTATCGATGTTGGAGATAGAGAGTCGGCGGTGTAGCTTGTTCAGTTTATCGTAGTACTCTGCCTTGACAGCCATCAAACAGTCTTGTCTTATCCATGTTACTCGACGTGTATAGATTTCGTCTTTGTCATTGGGAATCGACTGTACCACCCAGCATCTATGTCCGGCTAAGTTTTCTTCTCGCAGGAGCTGGTGTTTCTCCTCGTCCACATTGCGCATACTCATGTCGTTGTAGGTAAAGTCGCTACCCATGAAGTAGTCGGTCTTCGACGACTTACCGCTGATGCGTCTTGTCTTTTTCATGGCAGGCAGATAGAGCCACTTGTCGTCCACCTTGCGTGGATTGTCGTAGTCCCAGGTGAGAAATCCTGTTCCCTTCACATCTCCTGGATAAGTGAAGAACATAATTTTCTTTGTGTCCTTGCCTACGTCCATAGCCCACGATTCGAGTTTTCTGATGCGTTTGTGTCCACTTCGCTGAATGAGCGTCATCTCTACGTTAGCGTAGCGTGTGTCGCCATCAGGTCGGTTCTTTACTTTCTGCATAATATCCCTACCAGACAGTCCTGCTGCCTGTGCGCTGCCAATTGCCAACAGAGCGATGAGCAGCAATGTAAAATTTCTTGTTTTCATTTTTTTTTGTTTTAATTGTTATTTTGAGTGTTGTTGATTTTTGCCTTCTCTTGCTTGAAGATGTGGAGATAGTCTATGAGGATAGGAGTGAGGAAGAGGTCAGCCAACAAAGCCGATACCATGCCCGCCACGGCAAGTATGCCCCAGTTGCTCATCTGTGTGGCATCGGAGAAGACGAAACCCATGAATGTTGCCGAGATGACGACCGTGGACATCACAATGGCAAGTCCTTCGGTGCGGAAGGTGCGGTTGATGGCTTCTGCATAATTGCCGCATCTGTCGTATGCCACATGACTGTGGTTGATGAAATGAATGGTGTCATCGACTGCGATACCCAAGACCATCGGAATGAGCGAGGCGGTCATCATGTCGAGTGGGTAGCCAAGCCAGCCCATCATTCCACCTACGATAATGGCAGGGGCAATGTTGGGTATCATCCCTACGAGTCCTACTTTCCAGTTTCCAAAAATCAGAACGAGGATGATGCCGATCACCAATACCGACAGCATCATCGACCACATCTGTCCTCGCTCCACATACTGCTGCATGACGGTGAACTGCGGAATATTCCCTACCACCGAAACGTGTGCATCGGGGAAGAGACGGCGTGCCTCTGCCTGAAGGTCGTTCATTTCCTTTTCCGCTTCGTTGGAGTTGTAGTCTTTCAGTTCTATTTGTAGCCTTAGCCGTTTATAGTTGTAGTCCATCCAGTATTCCGACTCCGTTCCTCCAGCGTTTTCGTAGAGCAACAGCAACTGTGCCACCATATCGGCATTGTCGGGAATGGTGTAACATTGCTGCTTGTTTCCGTTGAGTGTGCAATTCATGTCTTTCACGATGTCGGTAATGGAGTTGTGGCGTTTCGTTAGCTTGTAGCCATCAGCAATTTTTGACAATTGGTCGAGCTTCTGTAGATTTCCTGGTTTCTTGGCATCGTTGTCGTGTGGCAGCGTAATCATCAAATCGTAGGCATACATGGAACCGAGTTCCGTTTCACAAAGGTTGAGGAATTTGTTGACGTAAGGCACTTTTCTCCCCATCGTCTTCTCAATGTCGAATGCTGGCTCGATGAAGAAGAGTCCGATGCCACAGATAATTGTCAGCACCACCGACAAAGCGACAATGCCCCGATGATGGCGTATCACAAAGCTCCCGAATTGCTCAAACCGATTGCCAATATAACCCTCAAAGCTCTTCGACATGTTGGCGGCTGGTTTTCTATCTTTGCCAAACGACAACAGAAGGGGAGTGATGAAAAGGCAGGTAATCAATACGGCGAGCAGACTGATGGATGTATTGACACCAATTGCCTGCATGGGTACGATTTTCATGGAAAGGAACGTCATCATGGCAGCCACGGTGGTGAGTGCTGAGAGCGATACGCCCCAACCTGTCTCGCCCATCGCATCGATGATGGATTGCCTGCGCCTACCTGTCTCTACGAAGCGCGTCTTAAAGAAGTTGTACAGGTGGATGTTGTAGGCAATGGAGCAGGCAAAGGTGAGAATGACGGCTATCATTGTGGTTGTCATGTCGATGTAGATGCCTGTCCAGCCGATGATGCCAAAGCTGATGAGCAGTCCTAAAACAGAGGTGAGCAATGGTGCTATTACTCCACGTAGCGAACGAGTTACAATGAGCATCACTACAATAGAGATGATGAATGCGAAGAGGAACAGTCGTCCCATTTCACCCTTGAGATAGACCACCTTCTCATAGCTCAGATAAGGCATTCCCGCAGCAGCGGGCGACAGTTCTGCATATTTCTCCTTGCCTATGACATGTCCAGCTTCCCTACCAGTAATCATGTCGGGAGCCATGTCGCTCGTCTTCTTCCACACACTGTCGGCAGGGAAGGGACGCAGCTTTACCATGATCCATGTCATTGTTCCATCGGTCGATACCATTTTCTTCGCCAGATAGGGCTTGCTGTAAGCTTTGCGCTTGATTTCTTTCAGTCCCGCGGCATCCGAAGGAATTTGCTCGGGTACAATCTGCTCTATGGTCATACCTTCTTCCGTACCAGAGGCAAACTCAAGGTCGGTGAGCGATGTTACTTTGTCGGCATACGACAAACTATCTTTCAGTTCGTTGCTCAGCTCACGAATGAGTGTGAGACTGCGTTTAGAGAAGATGTCCTTGTTCTTTACCAGCACTGCCACATAGTAGTCGTTACCAAAGATAGACTTGAACTCGTTGGTCTTGAGCAGTATAGGGTCGTCGCTCAAAAAATAGTCGTCGAACGAAGTTCTTATCACGATGCGCTTGGCTCCAACGAGAGAGAACGCGACAAGCAGGGCGAACAGCGCACCCACAATAAGCCGATGGCGCAAAATCCAGTTCGCCAGCTGCCTGAAAAGGTTGTTGATTTTTTCGATTTTCATTGTTGTTTTTATTTTGATGATTGATGAATATGATATTCCGGTCTTGGCGAAGCCACAATAATGAACGATGTTTCGATTTGTTCAAAAAAAAGCGCACCGCTCATTGCCTGAACGGTGCGCCTCGCATGGGATGGCAGCTTCCTGCTGCCTGATATGTCGTTTTCTCCTTGTCATGTCATGATGGTTGTTGATGGCGACAAAGGTAAGGATAAATACCGGGAAGGACAATACCCAATAATGGGTATTTGTGCCGCCCCGTGCGGGCCGACGAAAAAAACAGGCCGAACGCTTGGAACTATCGGAAATTCTTCGTATCTTTGTCCCGATATATCAACTCCGTGGCTCGCACCACGTTATAAGCAATGTGCAGCGTGTGTAAAATGCAAAACTTTTTTAATGACAGCGTGATTTTTCCGACAGATTATTTGGTAGTTCCGAATAATTTGCTAACGCACACACACACTAACCGCCAGTCAACTCTCTTATTTAGATACGCGCATACGCGCGAGGCGCACGCATGGAAACATAGGCAGGACGGGGATTTCACGGGAATTCCTCTCCTGCTTTCTTCATGTCCGCTCGCCAAGCGAACAAAGCTCGCATAAGCAAGCGTCAGCAATAGACGTTTCTCAAATATAATCATTATTTAGGGTCTGCTGAATTATTATCTCTTCACAGACAGAGGGTAGCAGACGTAGACCCTCATAGTGACGATAATG
>NZ_QFFX01000068.1:0-12555 GCF_023522295.1 Prevotella sp. TCVGH
CGCTAAGTGAATGATAATGAACAGTTAATAAATTACAAATATTTTCCAATTATTTGGAAAGCAACATAGAAGATTATAGAGGTACAATTTTAGAAGAGTAGAGATTAATCTGCTACTTTTTTATACATCAGAATAAATGACGCAGTACGCCCTAAACGCGCTGCGTCATTTTAGATATAGGGGAAAGAGTGGTGAAATAGGAACCCCCTTCCTTAACAATCTCTTACTTCCATTTATAGCGTGTGCTGTGCGCCGAATCCAAATTTAGGGGCTTTGACGGTTAAATGCACTTGTCCTTTCAGTCCGTTGCTTTGCACTGTTACCACCAATTTGCCGTGGAAAAGGTGCATATTGGGCAAGTGGAAAGGCTCTAATGACGTGGCGTCGCCATTGCAGACAGCCTTGAAACGAGCAGCACCTGACACTTCAAAGAGCAATAGGTCATTGGCATCTGGACAGAGGTTGCCGTCTTTGTCTACCATACTAATGGTGTAATACAGCAAGTCTTTGCCGTCGTTTGCGAGCTGTTGCTTGTCTACTTCAATCTTGAGTGCATGAGGCGCACCGGCGGTGTGAATGGTTTGTTGAGCCACTTCCTTGCCCTTTTCGTCGTAAGCCACTACCTTCAGTTCGCCCGGCTCATACACTACGTTGTTCCAGCGCAAGCGGTAACGGTCTAATTTGGATGCCTTGTTCTTCTTGATGCGTCCTTGACTCTTGCCATTGACAAAGAGTTCGGCTTCGGGATAACTCGTATAACAGTACACGGGTGTTACTTTTCCCTCACGTCCATGCCATGTCCAATGTGGCAAGAGGTGCAGGGTGGGAGAGGAAGTGTTCCATACCGAGCGATACAGGTAATAGCGATCTTTGGGCAAGCCTGCCAAGTCAACTGGCGCAAAGTAGCTGCTCCGTGAGGGCCAATAGCTGTAATAAGGAGTGGGTTCACCGATGTAATCGATGCCTGTCCACACAAATTGACCGATAGAGTAGGGCAGATCGTCTTGTTTGGCAAAGTCTTCATCGGGGTAACTGCCCCAGCTCACCTTCTCCACGTCGTACGATGAGCATTGTCCGTCATCGTAGGTCGCCATATTCTTCTCTTCTACAGGAAATTTATATGCCCCTCTTGAACTCACTGCTGACGATGTTTCCGAGCCCAACAAGAACCCTTGTGGTAGCTTGTTGATGAGTTTTTCGTAAAGGAAGACACGATAATTAAAGCCCGGTACGTCTGTGGCAGCATAGAAACCGCAATTAACGCTGCCCTCTGGATTGTCCACACCGCAAGTGACGGTGCGTGTAGAATCGAGGCTATGGCAAAATTTCACCATGGCTTTGGCACGCTCAGTACCCTGCTGGTTAGCTTGTTCGGGTATCTCGTTGCCAATGCTCCACATCACGATAGATGGGTGATTGCGATGCCCTAAAATCAGATTTGTAAGGTCTTTGCGCCACCATTCATCGTAAAACCGATTGTAACCGTTCTTTACCTTTGGCTCTTTCCAAGCGTCAAAGCTCTCTGCCATGACCATCATCCCCATGGAGTCGCACACCTGCATCTGCATTTGCGAAGGCATGTTGTGCGCTGTACGGATGGCATCTACGCCCATATCTTTCATGATGCGTATCTGTCGAATCATGGCAGCCTTGTTGGCAGCCGCACCAAGAGGTCCTAAATCGTGGTGTAGACATACGCCCTTGAACTTTCGTGTGATGCCATTGAGCTGAAAACCGTGTTCTTTCGTAATGGCTATGGTGCGGATTCCCACCTGTTGTGAGGTGGCATCCAAAGTTTTGCTGCCTCGTTTCACGCAGATTTGTAACGTGTAGAGATAGGGATGCTCGGGACTCCAAAGTTGTGGATTTTTGATGTTCAACGTCGTTGCCACATCCCCTTTCGCATCGTTTTCTACAGTATTCTGTGCCACTGTCCTACCGTCTTTGTCTTTTAGGATAATGTGCGTCTTGAGCTTGTCGTTCTCTCTGAGTCCCTTTGCTTGTGCATTCACGGCAATTTCCGCTCCTTGTTGCGAAACGGAGAGGGTGCGGAAATACGTTTGCCAAGGGTCTATATAGGTTTTGTTGGTAGTAATCAATGTGACTGGGCGATATAGTCCAGCTCCCGGATACCATCTGCTGCTCTCCTCCAAGTTGTTCAGTTTGACCAGAATCTCATTGCCCCCCTGTTTTAAGTAGGGCGTGATATCGATGCGAAAAGCGTTGTATCCATACGCCCACCGACCCGCTTCCGTACCATTGACATAGACAACAGGTTCGCTCATGGCACCATCGAAATAAAGTTCTGTGCGTGCATCGAGGTCGCGCACATTGATGGTGGTGCGATATTCGCCACGTCCCAACCAAGGCAGTCCGCCCGAACGTCCTGTGTGCCATATAGGAGTGCGTTGTCCGTCTTGCGTGATACCTAAGAATTGGCGATCCCACTGCTTGTCAAATGGCCCTTTGATTGCCCAGTCGTGTGGCACTGTAACCGGTTGCCACGCATCGCCATTGCGAGAGAATTGCCATGAGGAAAGTTCTTTTTCCACTCTATTTTGTGCCATGCAAGCACCACTCAAGGCTAAGAACGCCAATAAGGTAAAGGTTTTGTTAGTCATGAATAAAAGGTTTGTTAATCATTATTATGTTCATCAGCATCCATCTTACTTCTTTCAAAGTAGGGTGGATGCTTCGGTAAGTCTTAGCATAGGGACGAAAATATTATTTCGCTCCCAACTTTTTCATCCATTTTCCACCCCTCATGCAGGCAATGCCAAGGATGATGAAAGGAATGCTCAGCAGTTGTCCCATGTTGAAAATCATGCCCGACTCGAAGTCAACTTGTATGTCCTTGGTGTATTCTATGAAGAAGCGGAATGTGAAAATGAGAGTCAGACACAAGCCGAAATAGAAGCCAGTGCCCACCTCTTTGGAGGTTCGCTTGTAGAAATGCAGCATAACGAAGAAGAAGAAAAAGTAGGCAATCGCCTCGTACAACTGTCCTGGGTGGCGTGGCGTCATGTCTACCCGCTCAAAAATAAAAGCCCAAGGCACATTGGTTGGTGTGCCGATAATCTCGCTGTTCATGAGGTTGCCCAAGCGGATAAAGCACGCAGTGATAGGAGTGGCAATGGCAATGTCGTCGAGTACATGCCACAAGTTCATGCCTGTTTTGCGATAGTACAGATAGAGTGCCACCATGAGTCCTATCGTACCGCCGTGCGAAGCCAATCCTTCGTACCCTGTAAACTTCCATGAACCGTCTGCCATTTGGTGAATAGGCAGGAACATTTCGACGACATGCGTCCACGAAGACAAAAAGTATTCGGGCTGATAGAACAGGCAGTGTCCCAATCGGGCACCGATTAAAATGCCCAAAAAGCAATACATAAACAGCGGGTCGAAATACGCATCCTTCACCTTTTGGTCTTTATAGAGCCATTTCACAATGAAGTATGCCAAGGCAAGTCCTATCAACCAGCAGGTTGAATACCAACGAATGGCAAAATTGCCGATGCGGAATATCTCTAAATCAGGATTCCACAGGATGTAAAGTAGGTGGTCTATCATATTGTTTTGTTATTGGGCTATTGGGCTAATTCGCCTAATCAGGCTTATCAGCCCAATTGTCGATTGTTAAACATTAAATCTAAAGTGCATGATGTCACCGTCTTGCACCACATATTCCTTGCCCTCGATACCTAATTTTCCAGCTTCACGGACGGCACTCTCACTGCCATATTTGATGTAATCATCGTATTTGATGACTTCTGCCCGGATAAAACCTTTCTCGAAATCGGTATGGATGACGCCAGCGCATTGTGGCGCTTTCCAGCCTTTGTGGTACGTCCAAGCCTTTACTTCCATTTCGCCAGCCGTGATGAAGGTTTGCAGATTGAGCAGCGAATAAGCCTTTTTGATGAGGCGGTTCACACCACTTTCGGTCAATCCCAACTCTTCTAAAAACATTTGCTTGTCCTCGTAGGTCTCCAAAGACGCAATATCCTCTTCTGTCTTGGCGGCAATCACCATGGCTTCGGCGCCCTCTTCTTGGGCTATTTTCTCTATTTGGGCACTATAAGCGTTGCCTTCTTTGGCACTTGCCTCGTCCACATTGCACACATACAGTACGGGTTTGGTGGTCAGCAGAAACAGGTTGTGCGCTGCCTCCTCTTCCTCTTTCGTGTCGAACGAAACAGTCCGTGCGTTCTTTCCTTGCTCCAACACCTCCTTATAGGCTTCTAATACGGTAACAAGCGTCTTGGCTTCCTTGTTGCCCGAAGCAGCTATTTTTTGTTGTTTGGATAGTTGTGCCTCAATGGTTTCCAAGTCTTTGAGTTGCAATTCGGTGTCAATCACCTCTTTGTCACTGACGGGATTCACCGCCATACCGCCCTCGCGTACCACGTTGTCATCGTCGAAACAGCGGATAACGTGTATCAGCGCATCACATTCGCGTATGTTTCCCAAGAATTTGTTGCCCAAGCCTTCGCCTTTGGACGCTCCCTTTACCAATCCTGCAATGTCTACTATCTCGCATGTGGCAGGCACAATGCGTCCCGGATGCACAATCTCTGCCAATTTGGTGAGCCGTTCATCGGGTACCGTTATCACGCCCACGTTGGGCTCAATCGTACAAAAAGGAAAATTTGCTGCCTGTGCCTTGGCACTCGACAAGCAGTTGAATAGGGTAGACTTGCCCACGTTTGGCAACCCTACAATACCACATTTTAATGACATGTCGTTATTTCAATATAATTGTATACAATGCAAAGATAGCGCAAGCCGAAGACAAAGAAAGTTTACTTTCTGTGTTGAGGCGCAGTCTATCTTTTGCAAAGATAGTGCAAAATTTCGATTTAGCGAGCCAAATGAGAATTTATTCTTTCATTTGCGAGCGTGAGAAATTTATCTAAAATTTCGATTGAGCGAGTTAAATGTGTATTTATTCTTTCATTTGCGTGCGTGAGAAATTTATCTAAAATTTCGATTGAACGATTTTTCATCTTTATTATTCTTGGTCAATGCAATTGTTGCCTTTGTCCTATTATTTTACCAAAAATCGACCATCTAAAATCTTCAAAATAGAAAAAATCAATAGGCAAACGCTCTACAAAAATGTGTTGATTTTGGCAAAATAAACGTCTTTTCACGTAAAAACATTGACTTAACGGTCTTGGAAACATGTAATAGAGGTGCTATTCACATGTAACAGCAGCCTTAAAGCATGCAAATAGTGAGGCTATCTCAATGCTTCAGCCGCCAAAAAGCGGTAAAAATAGGAAAGAAAAGAGTTGATGTTGGCGTAATGTTCACAATAACAACGAATTACAAAACTTTCTCATTACTCGCGTATTTGCGACCCACTTTGCCGTTGGATGTTTTGACGCGAGTTTTGAGAAGCACTTTGTAAAGAAAATTCAGCATCTATTTTTCTCCAAATCAGCATTTCACTCATTTTACATTCGCCATAATATAGGTGTTTTTTATGGCATCAATATCGCTCTTATTCGAAAACACTCCATTCCGTCTCTCCTATAGGAGGGTGGAGTGGAGTGTTTTGTTAGGTAGGGATAGCACTTCTATTTCTGAATATATTTCTTTCCGTTCTTAATGACAATGCCTTTGTAGCTCTCGTTCACGCGACTGCCGCTGAGGTCGTATATTTTGCCATCGCTTGCCCCGTCGGCAGTCTTCACATGGTCAATACCTGTGGTCTTGCTTGTGAAGTAACCCGTGGTGGGGTTAGCCATATCAATGCCGATTTTGTTTGCGTTGTACGAAGTGTTGGTACCTTTCAGTTGCGTACAGTTATAAAACATTTTACCATCATAAACATTGTGACCAAAATGCCAGTTACTGTTGCAGAAAATAATGGTCAGGGATTCGCAGCCATAGAACATCCAACCCATTTCGGTGACGTTTGGAGTATTGAAGTTGCTCAGGTCGAGCGATGTCAATGCCGAGCAGCCATAGAACATCCAACCCATATCGGTGACGTTTTGGGTGTTGAAGTTGCTCAGGTCGAGTGATGTCAATGCCGAGCAGGCAAAGAACATGTAGCCCATGCTGGTGACGTTTTCGGTATTGAAGTTGCTTACATCGAGCGATGTCAATGCCTTGCAGTCACTGAACATTTCACTCATGCTGGTGACCTTTTCGGTATTAAAGCTGCTCAGATCGAGCGATGTCAATGCCTCGCAGTGATAGAACATCTCCCTCATGTCGTTCACGTTTTCGGTGTTAAGATTCCGTATGCCTTTGATGTCTTGCAAATTGAAGCAAAATTCGAACCAAGAGTTGGTGCTGGTGGGACGGTACCCGGAAAAGGAGTTGTCGAACACAACGTGCTTGATACTTCTCTGGGGATAATAATCACCTGCCCAAGCGGGTCTCTCCCCAGGTTTGGGCATATCGTAAATGCGCCCATAAATCAGACGGGGGTAGTACTGATTGTCATAATAGAAAGAGAGCGTGGAGTCGGGTGTTAATACGGCATAAGCCTCTTGTGTTGGCACAGGCAGGCTTGTGAAGTAACCCGTGGTGGGGTTAGCCATCCTAATGCCCGTTTTGTTTGCGTCGAACGCAGTGTTGGTACCTTTTAGATGCCAACAGCAATAAAACATCTCTCCATCATTAACATTTTGATCAACATCCCAGTTACTGTTGCAGAAAATGGTGGTCAGGGAAGTGCAGCCAGAGAACATGGCGCCCATGTTGGTGACTTTTTGGGTATTGAAGTTGCTTACATAGAGCGATGTCAATGCCTCGCAGTGATAGAACATCTCCCTCATGTCGGTGACGTTTTGGGTGTTGAAGTTGCTCACATTGAGCCATGTTAATGCCTTGCAGTCTCGGAACATGGCGTTCATGCCGGTGACGTTTTCGGTGTTAAAGTTGCTCAGATCGAGCGATCTCAATGCCTGGCAGTAACGGAACATGCTGCTCATGTCGGTGACGTTTTGGGTGTTGAATTTGCTCACATCGAGCGATGTCAATGCCCAGCATTCTCGGAACATGCCGTTCATGTAGGTGACGTTTTGGGTCTTGAAGTTGCTTACATCGAGCGATGTCAATGCCGAACATCTATAGAACATGCCGCTCATGTTGGTGACGTTTTCGGTGTTAAGATTCCGTATGCCTTCGATGTCCTGCAAATTGATGCAAAATGCGAACCAAGAGTTAGTGCTGGTGGGACGGTACTCGGAAAAGGAGTCGTCGAACACAACGTGCTTAATATTCCTCTGGGGATTACTATCATAACCTGCCCAAGCGGGTCCCTCTTCAGGTTCAGGCATATCGTAGATGCGGTTATGATCCTGGTGAGTGGTGCGCTGATTGTCAAAAAAGAAAGTGAGTGTCCCGTCAGGTGTTAATACGGCATAAGCCTCTTGTGCTGCCACAGACAGACTACCTGTGACCGTCAAAAGGCCAACGAGGAGTGAAAGTAGATAATTTCTCATGATGATTGGTTTTGAATGAATAAAAAGAGGTCATCTGTCCGTCTTGTTTCCCAAAGGGGGGGCTTGGGCAAACTCGTGACCGTGAATAATTATCAATTGCGGATTGCAGTAAACATTCATCTTTTCGTGAACAGATGATGTTCCTGCATCGGAAATCTCACCTTAGCCATATCGGTTGCGTGTCGCAGACAGGTGAATACGAAAACAAAATTAAATATAAAAACCAGAAAAACAACGGTTTATCCTAAAAAATTTGAATGATCAATCGTTTCAAGCGAGTGAGACGCCACCTACATCAGAACATGAGATTGAGCATCATGTTATTTTGCAGATATTCTAAAGGTGCACACAGCGTGTAGTTAAAAATCACTATATTTGCAGCTGCAACCCTTTAATCTCAAAACATTGATGGAAAAATCCGAATCCAACCGTCAGCGAGAACAGTCCATATACCGTGTCACCATTGCTGGCAGCATCATCAATGCAGTGTTGCTGGCACTCAAGTTCGCAGCTGGAATCTTAGGCGGGTCGGCTGCCATGATAGCTGATGCCGTGCATTCTGAGCCTTTGAAGGTAAATGGGGTGTATGTGAAGCCTTCTTCTGGTGAGTGTCAAACTCCCTATAGATTTGATTTGCAGGATGATTGTCGCAAATTTTGAAGTTGACTGTTTGTAGATATAAAAATAATCCCATTGACTTGAATCTATGAAGTCAATGGGGTGATAGGTTTACGTTCATGCTGTAAAATGGTTGAAGCTAAGGAGTTAGGTACTTGAAGTGTGTGCGCAATGCCCCTATCTCAGTACAAGAATAATTTTAAGGGTTATCCTTTGGGGGTTCATTCATATTAGCCCGATATTCACAGGCTTTCAGTTGGTTGTATTCTTCCATGGAGAGTATCACCACACTTTTGTCTTTCGGACGGTGAATGAGCAAAGAATCGCCATAGTCCACCACACTGTCAAGCAGGTGAATGGGGTCTTCAATGAGTTGTTCAATATGGATAATTTTCATATAGCGTTGTTCTTCTTTGTTTTTATATGATGCGATTTTTAGTGTGCTTCCAACCAGTTTTGTCCCCAGCCAGCATCAGCTACGAGGGGAACTTTGAGTTGATAGGCGTTCTGCATCTCCTCTAAAACGATGCGCTCTACTTGCTCTTTCTCTGAAGGCAGCACACTGAAATTGAGTTCGTCGTGTACCTGTAGAATCATCTTTGATTGGATATTCTCTCGTTTGAATCGTTCGTAAATGCGTATCATTGCCACCTTGATGATGTCGGCAGCCGACCCTTGTATGGGTGCGTTGATGGCATTGCGCTCTGCAAAGCCACGGACAGTGGCGTTTTGACTGCTGATATCGGGGAGATAGCGGCGACGATGGAAGAAGGTCTCTACATATCCCTTCTCTCGAGCCGTGTCTTTGGCTTGCTCCATGTACGTCTGTACCTGTGGGAAGGTGGTGAAATAGCCATCGATGAGTTGTTTGGCTTCGCCTCTGTCGATGCCCAATCGTTCCGCCAAGCCAAACACTGTGATGCCATAGATGATGCCGAAATTGGCGCGTTTGGCTTTGGTTCGTTCATCACGTGTCACGTCTTTCATCTCCTTGCCATAGATTTTGGCAGCCGTGGCAGCATGGATGTCATACCCTTCTTGAAAGGCTTCAATCATGTGCTTGTCTCCACTGAGATGCGCCATGACACGCAATTCTATCTGACTATAATCGGCAGAGAAGAACAAACAACCGTCTTCAGGGATGAAACATTTGCGGATTTCTTTCCCATCCTCGCCTCGTACGGGGATGTTTTGCAGGTTAGGATCGCTCGAGGAGAGCCGTCCTGTAGCCGTTACGGTTTGGTTGAACGAGGTGTGAATGTGTCCTGTTTGGGGGTTGATGAGTTTGGGTAACGCATCAACATACGTTCCCAAGAGTTTTTTCAGTCCACGATAGTCCAAGATGAGGGTTACTATTTCGTTCCCAGTCGCATATTTTTGTAGCTCCTCTTCACTGGTAACAAACTGTCCGGTCTTTGTCTTTTTGGGCTTTTCGGCTATCTGCAATTTTTCAAAAAGAATGTCGCCTACCTGTTTCGGAGAAGAGACGTTGAACGATTCGCCAGCCAATTGATGTATTTGCGCTTCCAAGTCGTTCATGCGTTTGGTAAAACTTTCAGAAACCTCTTGCAGTGCTTTTGTGTCTATCCGTACACCGTTCATCTCCATTTCTGTCAGCACACGTACCAAAGGCATTTCCATTTCGTAAAACAGCTGGTCGACCTCTCGTTCCTTGAGCTTAGGTTCAAGGATATTTTTAAGTTGCAGGGTAATATCTGCATCTTCGCAAGCGTACTCATAGATATCGTTAGGAGCAAGGTCGCGCATATTCTTTTGACCTTTTCCTCGTGGTCCAATGAGTTCTTCGATATGTACTGTTTGATACCTTAAATATACCTCTGCCATGTAATCCATGTTGTGACGCAACTCGGGTTGTAAGAGATAGTGCGCAATCATGGTATCGAATAGGTCGCCTTTGAGTTCGATACCATAACGGCTTAAAACCTCCATGTCGTATTTGATATTTTGACCAATTTTGAGTATCGCATCGTTTTCGTACGCTGATTTGAATAAATTAACAATCTTTATTGCCTGTTCACGGTTTGCTGGAATGGGTACATAAAAGGCTTGATGAGGCGCCACCGAAAAGCTCAAACCAACCAATTCTGCTTCCATTGCATTGGTTGAAGTGGTTTCTGTGTCCAGACTTAAAATCTTATTTGTTAAGAAAAAGTCACATAATTTGCGCATTTCCTCCTCATTATCAATGAGTTTGTATTCGTGAGGTACTGTTTTAAGGCTCTCAAAACTCTTGTTTTTTGGCTCAACCTGAATGTTGGGCGAGGATTCTTCAAATAAATTGAGTTGTTTGTTAGTGTTCTTTGTGCTATTTTTAGATTTGTTTAGCATTCGATTCGCTAACGTCTTAAATTCCAATTCATGGAGAATTTTTGCAAGTTCTGCCTCATTCGGTTCTTCCACTTGTAAGTCATCAAGTTTTAAGTCGATTGGAACATCGGTGCGAATGGTAGCTAAGAATTGGGACATCTTAATATCCTCGATGGCATTTTCTACTTTCTCACGCAATTTACCTTTGATCTCTTGTGTTCGTTGTAGCATCTCATCAATGCTACCAAACTGGTTGATTAGTTTGATAGCCGTTTTCTCTCCCACGCCGGGACAGCCAGGAAAGTTGTCGGCAGTGTCGCCCATGAGGGCTAAAATGTCGATGACTTGCAACGGAGAGTTGATGCTGTATTTGGCACAAATCTCTTTCTGACCGAGTGTTTCGTACCCACCTCCGTGTCTTGGTCGGTACATCCACACATGTTCTCCCACCAATTGTCCGTAGTCCTTGTCAGGGGTTAGCATATACGTATCAATGCCTTTTTTGCCCGATTTCATCGCTAACGTGCCGATAATGTCATCGGCTTCGAATCCTTCTACCTGTAAACACGGGATGTGATACGCCCCCAAAATCTGTTTGATGATGGGCACAGACTTTTTAATATCTTCGGGGGTGGCTTCTCGCTGTGCTTTGTAGGCAGGGAAAGCCTCGTTCCTAAAGGTGAGTCCATGGTCGAATGCCACCGCAATATGGGTGGGCTGCTCCTTGGAAAGTACCTCGTTGAGGGTATTGCAAAAGCCCATAATGGCAGAAGTGTTTAGTCCTTTTGAATTGATTCGAGGACTGTTGATAAACGCATAATAAGATCTGTATATTAAAGCGTAGGCATCTAAAAGAAAGAGTTTTTCCATATTGCTGATGTGTTATAATGGCTTACCAGATTGGGGACATTCTCCGTTAAAGCCCTTGGTAATGCGACATTGAATTTATTTTTATGCTAAATTACGCAAAAAAAACGACAAATAGGGATTTATTCTGTATTTTTGTAACAAATTTGGTAAGCATGGACTATTTATCCCTCATACAACACCCGATAACACAAGAACTGAACGATTTTAATCAGTTATTCGAAGAGGCGTTATCACACGCTGATGGTCTGCTATCGCAAGCACTTTCTCACATTCGTCAACGAACGGGAAAGCGTATGCGTCCCATGCTTATTTTGTTAATAGCGAAAAACTTTGGTGGGGTTACCTCGGTTGCTCAGCACGCTGCGGTGGGCTTGGAACTGCTGCATACCGCAAGTCTCGTGCACGATGATGTGGTGGACGAAAGTGGCGAACGTCGTGGACAGGCATCGGTGAATGCGACCTATGACAACAAAGTGGCGGTGCTAGTGGGCGATTATATTCTGTCAACGGCTTTGTTGCAAGTTTCTTTCACCCATTCGGAAGCCATTATACAAAACCTTGCTAACCTTGGTAGAACCTTGTCGAATGGTGAAATTTTACAGCTGAGCAACATCCAGAATCAGGATATTTCGGAAGAAGTATATTACCAAGTCATCAAGCAAAAGACGGCAGCCTTGTTCGAATCGTGTGCCGCGATTGGTGCACAAGCGGGCAAAGCAACACCAGAAGAGGTAGAAGCTGCTCGTCAATTTGGACAGACGTTGGGTATTATATTCCAGATTAGGGATGATATTTTCGATTATTTTGAATCGAAAGAGATTGGCAAACCCACTGGCAATGATATGGCAGAAGGGAAACTTACCCTCCCTGTTATTTATGCCTTGAATTCTACTCGCAATGCCGCCATGCTTCAATTGGCACATAAGGTGAAAGACAACACGGTGACACCCGATGAGATTGCACAATTGGTAGCTTTCACCAAGCAGCAAGGGGGCATTGAATATGCCGAGCAACGCATGGGCGAATTGCATCAACAAACGCTGGATTATATAGACAAGCATGTAACGGATGCCGATATTAAAACGGCTTTGCAAGCCTATATCGACTATGTGGTGAAGCGTACAAAATAAGGAGTACGCACACCTTTTCCAGCCTTGTTTATGTTTTGAGCGTGATAGATAACCTGTAAAAATCATATTCTTCTATGTTGCTTTCCAAATAATTGGAAAATATTTGTAATTTATTAACTGTTCATTATCATTCACTTAGCGTG
>NZ_QFFX01000069.1:0-12307 GCF_023522295.1 Prevotella sp. TCVGH
TATTCCTTTCTTCCTTTACAGGCTTATGAAATTATGTGCATGAGAGGAGGGGTGCAACTGGGTTTTACGACTGACCCCAAATTTATCGGAAAAGGTGTGTAAAGCGCACATCTGCATAAGCTAGTCGAACGATTCACAAAGAATACTTGTTCTCGCTTGAGTTCTAAGCATTAATCTGTAAAACCTAATTCTCCTTGTAGGTTGATATAACGTATATCTATGTTCACCCCAGCCAAGGTTCTCCTAATAGTTTCATCTGCGATAGACTTCGGTACTGCAAATGCCAGAAATTGCGTAGCTCTGGAACAAGCTACATATATCATACGCTGGCTCTCAGTCATATTTCTTATAGCTCTTCGTGGGAAATCATTTAGCGAAATACCCTGCCCTATACTATTTGAAGATAAGAACAATAGTACTGCATCTAATGTAGCACCCTTAACAGCATGTATAGTATCAATGTTCTTATGATAGTCGCTACTTTCATCCCTTGACTGATGAAACCGCTCGACTGGCACATTTCCCATTTCTTTCATCTTATAGCCCTTCTGTCTCTGATATGGCACAAACCTAGGTTGCTCATCAAGTTCCCAAAAATCATGCAATAACACACATGTTTGTTCAGACCATTCCTCAAAGCTCAAGGAGAAAGATGGTATTTGTTTCAGAAATCCAAATATCCTTGCATTCCAGTCGATATTATGTTCTATTTCATGAATAAACTTCCGTTTTGCGTCAGGGCTATCTTCTGCCATTAATCCAGACAAGACCAAACGTATTTTTCGGAAGGCATAATCCATATCACCAGCCTCCGATGCAAATACGGCATCAATCAGAAAATATGGAAAATCGGATTTCCAATATTTGAAATTTACATCCTTAACACCAGACAGTTTTTTACATTTATCCACACCACGTGCCAATATGATTCTACTCAGCAAATTATTATCCTCACAAACTTGGTAGAAAGCTCGAATAATATCCTTAACATTACCATCATCATACTTATACACTACAATCGGAATTCCTTTATCCTCCACTCCATGTGAAGTAATAGCAGACACATTATTTGATTTCAGTTTGCTATACAAGTCTATTATACGTTGGTTAGAACGTCTACATTCAGATAGTGGTAAAACATTCCAGTCCTGTTCTTCCATCATACTTTGCAGCAACTCTGGCTTGGCATTATTGAACCCATAAATGGACTGGCAAATATCTCCCACAAACTCAAGGTTTTGTAAGCCAGATCTCTTTAACAGTTTGAAGAAATCAAAATGCAATTCAGAATTATCCTGCGCCTCATCAACAATAATGTAGGGGAAACGAGCAACAAGAGCCCTCGCTATTTCCTGATGATTTTTTAATATATTACAGGCCATCCATAAAGCATCGCCACTTGTAATAAAGCCTTTACTTAATCGATAAGTAAATACGGTCTCGCAGTATTCAACTTCTTTTGCTTTGTTTATTGTATTATGATTCCATCTATATCCGTTCTTTTCTCTAGAAACCAAGGCGGGGCTTTTCTTATAAAGTACCTTGTCATATTGCTTTTTACCAAATTTACTCAAAGGTTGTATTGGATAAGAATTCCATTTCCCATTCCTAAACACATTGTTGAAATAAATTGGATTAAGTATCTCTTCCTCATTCACGACTATTGGTTTCTTCTTACAAGCATCGCAAAGATACCAAAATGGAAGAACTACATATTGCATGATAAAACTATCAATAGTCAGCACTTCATTGGGAAAAGTCAACCTTTCATCATGCATTTCCCTATATTTCTGCTTTAACTCAGCACAGGCTTTATTAGTAAACGAAAGGCTAGCAAAACCAGTATGTTTTCCATAACGTTCTACACAATATTGCGACACCGCACGTAGTTTCTTTACAATACTTGTAGTCTTTCCGCTTCCAGGGCAAGCCGTCAATATGGTATGCCCTCTTGCGTCAAGATATGCCTGTCGTTGTGATGTTAAATCATATTCCATGATTTACAGAACCAGATGAGATATTGCTTCTTGAATATATGTAGGCACTGTGAACTTCACATCACCACCTGCCTCAATCTTATCTATCAAGAATGAATTCAATGTTTGGGCAAACCTTGCCTTTCCCGGTAAACATTTCCACATGAGTAACGCAACATTCTGCTGTTCCACATCATTCAAATCACGCTCACCTATACTATCAATATAGGCTTCAACCTTACCAATACCATCTGTATTCTCTCGTTTTATAAGTTCGTAAAGCCAATTACCTTTGATGGCATCTTTATTTCCTGTTACGTTAGCTTTACATATTTGATATTCCAGTGTTTTCTTTCCTGAACATATCTTTATTCCTGCTTGCCCGTTAGCCATTGCTGTCATATTGTTGACCCTGCCAGTTTTATGCCCGTTGTTAATACTATCTCTTAAGACATTCAGTTGTGCATAATTGTCTGCTATGAGAGCGTCAAGATTAAACTCTTTATCCTTAGATTCTGTAAATTGGTCTTCGTCTGTCACAAAAGCCGCATGAATTGGCAACCTTTTCTTATCATCAGATGAATTGAACAGCATCAGGAATTGGTAGAATGCCGTTCCATCTGTATCAACAATTTCTATCTGATGGTCAATGAGTGATTTGCCTATCAATTTAGAAAATGTTTCAACCAATTGGCATTCTGATATGCCTTCAATAAACAGGCATCCATTAGAAAAAAGCAATTGTGAGCGAGTCACATCAAAATATCGTGCTATCATACTACGATAGCTTTTTACCTCATTATTCTTCAACAGTCTGTTATTAGCTGCAACGTCGCGAACAATATTCTCTGAATGTCTATCTTCAAAGCACTTCCCAACATGATATGCAGCATTATTTTTCAGCAGAATGAGATTCTCCAATGGTATCTTTGATGTTAAAGTCGGCGAATGGGTAGTGATAAATGTCTGGCTATTCTCACTGGTATCTGCATTCTTAAGAAAGTTATATAGATTTACCTGCAATTGTGGGTGAAGGTGAGCTTCCGGTTCTTCAATCAATAATGCATATATACTCACATTATCATCTGTATGACAATCTTTAATGTCACTCAATACCGAAGCTATATATATCAAGTTGTTGTATCCAAGGCTATTTTGAGTCAGCACAAATCCATTCTTGTCATCTTTAGAAAATGGCAAGAAAGGTTTTATGATATTAACGATATACTCTATTCGATTCTGCTCTATATGCAACTCAACATCCTGAAGGTCTGACCTGTTTATTTGGTTTAGGTTATCGTTTATACCAGTTTGAGTTGCTTTAACCTCTTGTCTTTGCAACAGCTGGTCATTTGCTGTATTTACTATTCCTTTTACGTCTTCTTCCGAACCTGCCCTGTCTATCTTTCTTTTAATCACTCTTCCCAGCAAGTTATTTCGAGTGCTCATCAAGTCACGAGTACTGTCACGTAATGCCCCCAAATAATAAGGATGAAAATAATGGAAAGTATCCCAATCAGCACGGAGGCCATTCTCTTCTTTTCCTGTAATATAGGATGAATAAATTCTACCTTGTTCTTTTATTTCAAAACTCAAATGGACTCTGGCAACCATAGTACCATCATCTTTTCTATCCAAATATTGATAAAATGCACCTTCTTGTTGTGATGATAATCCTTCAAATAAATAACATATGTCAATCCTCGTCGAAGGATTTACCATTTTAGTACCATTTGTATTTTGTGTAATCTCAACATAGAAATCTTCTTTTGTTATTTCTATATCTCGATTAGGCTCACCCCATGAATAGAAAAGGCGAATCGCGTCCATCAAAGATGTTTTCAACTGCCCATTAGCTCCGATAATTACGTTCAAATTCTTATCGAGTTCCACCAATAGTTCCTTGATTCCCCGAAAATTCTTTATATAGATCTTACTTAGATACATAACTTTTTTATTTTATTAATTCTTTTGGTGACACACCAAGCAAGTCCGCTACTTTGAAGATGATAGTGAGGTTGGGTTGCTTGCGATTGCAAACATAAGCGTTGGTGATGCTGAAACTCATGCCTAACGCTTTGGCGAGCCATGTTTGGGTGATGCCTCGCTTCTTCAAATGCTCCTTAATCAGGTTGCTGTGCTCTTTCTTTTGTCCCATCGGATGATTATTTATCTTGATATTGATTACAAATTTATGAACTTATAATGAATAAAACGAAGAAAGACGGTACTTTCATGCAACTGAAAATAGTTTTTCGAGTAAGAGGAACCCAAAAGGTATCTCTTAAACAATCAATAATGATTGAGAAACAACGTACGTTTGCCCGAAATAGTCTACTTTTTGAATATGTATTTAGCGTTCTTGATAGCCATGATTTCCTTACATTTCCCTATACTTCCCGCTATATCCCAGCTTCTTGGAATAACATCAAAAGCCCTCTACTTTTGTACCGTCAGAGCTGACTGAATGCCCTATGCGCAAGGGCGAGTTATTCATTTCAAGAAATTGGATTATGACGATAAACGAATTACTGGACAAGCCTGTTTGGCAGATGACTGGTGAAGAATTACTTTTCCTTGCACTACATGGTAATATATCCACGAGCGGGGAATTAACAAAGGCTTCTTCCTCCAAAGAAGAAAAGCGATATGTGTATGGGTTGGCAGGCATTGCACGCCTCTTCGGGTGTAGTTTGCCTACAGCGAACCGTATAAAGCAGAGTGGTAAAATCAATCGTGCCATTACACAAATCGGTCGTAAGATTATTGTTGATGCTGACCTTGCTCTCGAACTGGCAGGGCGAAAGACAGGAGGACGATGATGAATACAACAGATTATGAAAACATATGGCAAAAGTCGCTCATTCATATAACCGATGAGTTTACACTTCCTCCAGTTGTACTACAAGCAGGTGAAGCCATTATTGGCACACTGGGGAACTTCAGTGTATCGACAGGTAAGGCAAAAGCTAAGAAGACTTTCAACATGAGTGCCATCGTTGCAGCAGCCCTTGTCAATGGGCAGGTGCTGGAATATCAGGCATCATTTCCTGAAAATAAACGCACAATTCTTTACTTTGATACGGAACAAAGTTCTTATCATTGCCAACTTGTGATGCAACGTATTTTGAGATTGGCAAAACTGCCAATAGACAAGGAACCGCAGAATTTGAAGTTCAGTCATCTTAGAGCCATTGCTGACCCTAATGAACGCAGAGAAATTATTCATTATGCCATTTACAATACACCCAATGTGGGTTTGGTAGTCATTGACGGCATTCGGGATTTGATGCTTGACATCAACAATTCAACGGAGGCAACCAAGTTAGTGGGTGACCTGATGCAATGGACGAGCGAGCAAAATATCCACATCCAAACCGTGCTTCACCTCAACAAGGGCGATGACAACGCACGAGGACATATTGGGACGGAACTCAACAACAAGGCTGAAACAGTTCTTCAAATCACAAAGGACAACACTATGCCTGAACGCAGTATTGTTGCACCTTCCATCATTCGTTCCAAACCTTTTGAAAAGTTTGCCTTTCGGCTCAAGGAGGTTGAAGACGATATTTGCATACCCCAAATAGATCTCTCGTATTCTGACAATGAACGGAAGTTACATCGTTTCTCCTACCAAGAGTTAAGCACTAACGAACATCGAAAGGCGTTGGAACAAGTATTCTCTACAAGCGAAATTTTGCCATATAGTAAACTTATCGTAGCTCTCAAAGAGGCTTATGCTAAGATTGTGGGGCTATGCTATGGGCAAACTAAGCTCAAGGAACTTTTGCAATTCTTGCTCAACAAAGGTATAGTGGTTAAGGAAGAACGAGGAAAATATCGGCTCAGCCATAATTCTCTACAATAAAACCTTTGGTCGGTCGGACACAGGCTATATATACCTGAACCAATCCGACCAAATAGAAATAAGTTTGGTCGGTCGCAAATGGGTGCCTATAGTGTTCGACCGTCCGACCAAACAAGAATCAACCAACCTCCAAAAGAAAAAGGCTGGGGCAAATTCATTTCAACTTAAAACAACATCACAATGGTAATACAACACATCAAGCAAATTTCTATCACAGATTATTTGCAACAACAGGGCTATGTGCCAGCACGAGTACAAGGCATTCACTATTGGTACTACTCTCCGCTGCGCAACGAAAGTACACCATCATTCAAGGTAAACACAGAACGCAACCAATGGTATGACTTTGGTTCGGGCGAGCATGGCGACATCATAGACCTTGTATGTGCTTTGCATCGTTGTTCTATCAGCGAAGCCATCCAGCTTTTGAGTGGTGCTGAACAAGTAGCGCATCAAGAATTTTCTTTTGGCGGTGAAAGAAAAATCTCCGAGCGCAAATTGGAAATCCTATCTGCGCAACCGCTCTTCAATCCCTATTTGCTCCGCTATCTCGCAGCACGTGCTATTCCTCTTCCCGTAGCCAGCACCTACTGCTCGGAAGTTCTATTCCAAAATATGAATCGGACATACTATGCCATTGGATTTGCAAACGATGCTTTGGGATGGGAAATCCGCAATATGTATTTCAAAGGATGTATCGCCCCGAAGGCTATTACAACGATTAAAAGAGGAACCGACCGCCTACAAATCTTTGAGGGATTTATGGATTTTCTCTCGTGGCAAGTGCTAAATCCTTCTTCAACCTCCGATGCCATAGTTCTTAATTCTTTGGCTCTTTTGCCACGCATACATGAGAAGATAAAAAGTTACAAGCAAGTAGAAGGTTTTCTGGATAATGACGATGCCGGGCGAAAATCGTTTGAAGTTTTGAAGCATTTTTGCCCATCTATCATAGACGGTTCTGTTCGCTATCGAACTCACAAAGATATCAATGAATGGCTCGTTGCTCAATCCAAAGTGAAAGAGAAACAGCCGTTATTACTGACCACGAAACGTGGCATCAGAAGATAGCGTGTATCAGGGAAGCAAGTTTGTGTTTTGAGTATCTCAAAACCTACTTGCTCCCACCATTGGGAAGTGAAAATCCCGTTGGTCTCATCAAAAAACAAGAATATGGAACAGAAGAGTAAAGGTGGGCGACCCACCAAGACTTTATCAGAGAAACGGAAATACCAAGTGCTTCTTCGGCTTAATACAATGGAGTACTACACCTTGTTGGGAAAAGCACGTGAAGCCTCTATCACTCGTACTGAGTTTTTACGTCAGCTCATAACAAATGCAGAAGTAAAGAGTCGAATCAAGCCAGAGGAAATGCAACTCATCCGTACAGTTTCTGGCATGGCTAACAATCTTAACCAGATTGCCCATCGGCTCAATGCTTTCGGCATCTCTGCACTCAACGAAGAACTGAATGCGCTGAAACAACTTATTCACGAACTTATGAAACGATTGAAGCCATGATTGCCAAGATTATTAAAGGAACAAACTTCAGTGGAGTTGTCAATTATATGCTCAGCAAACGTGAAGATAAAGTCAAAGTCTTACAAGCCAATGGCGTGCGCAGTTCTTTTCCATATGACATTGCATACGACTTCAACTTGCAAGCCTCTATGCGTCCGAATGTACAAAAACCAGTTTGTCATACCATACTCTCATTCTCAGCACATGATTCAGAACGACTAATAGATGCAACAATGGTGAAGATTGCCAACGAATATCTTCATAAAATGGGCTATGGCGACACACAGAATCTTATTGTAAGGCACAGCGACCGCCAGCATCCGCACCTACACATATGTATCAATCGTATTGGAAATGACGGCAAGACCATCAGCGATCGCAATGAGAAATACCGCTCTACGAAGATTTGCCGAGAACTGACTGAGCGCTACGGTCTGACACTTGGCGAAGGGAAAAAGGCGGTAAATCGCCAACAACTGCGAGGAGAAGATAAATTGCGCTATGAGATTTTCGATGCCATCAAAGCTGTGTTGCCCCAATCGAAAAATTGGAAAGACTTTGTCGCAGACTTAGAGAGGCAAGGCATTGCCACTCGTTTCAAGACGAAAGGCAATACCGACGTAGTGCAGGGAATCATCTTTGAAAAGAATGGTTGCAGTTTTAGTGGCTCAAAAATAGACCGTTCCTGCTCTTTCTCTCGTCTTAATGCGGAGATAGAGCGGAATTCACAACGGCAAGAGCAAAGCCATCTACAAAAAGAGCCAATGGCACATCCAGTCGATGAAAACAGTTTAACTTCAGACTTTTCCGAAGCAATCAGCGAAGTGTTCACAATGCCGATGCCAAGTAGTGGTGTAGATGTAGATGAACTCCGCTTTCAAAAGAAACTCCGCAACAGAGCCAACCGTAAACGTAGAATTTAATCACTTCTAAATGATAAACGTATGAATAACGAAATAGCACCTATTCTTAACAACCTTGAAGAACTCAAACAAGAATGCAATGTCATCAGTAAAGCACAGATAGAACTGCACACTGCTCTTGCAGAACAGCCTACCAACTCAAAATCAGAGCGCAACACAACGCAAGAGACCGTACAAATTCATCTCTCAAAAGAGACGCAAGCTAAAATCAAGGAACACCAACTTTTTGTTTTGGAGGCACTCTCGCAATCAAACAAGAAACTCGACCCGAAGTTTGAAACCTTGCAACAGCTCATCAAAGAGCAACAAAAGCCCGTAGAATACAAGAACTACTCACTATTCGCAAGCGTTCAATTATCCGAGCGCATACTACTTGGATTGGTTTGTGGGCTGGTTATTGTAAGTTGTTGGTTCTTCGGTATGGGAGCCAACAAGCTACAAACAGCCTCCGATTACGACCTGCGTTACCATTATCTGCGTATGCAGGGCAAAGCTACCGCTTCAGACTTCGCATATCTTGACAGCATATTTATAACTCATCGCAATTCCAAAGCGATTCAGCAGTTGGAGCAGAATGTCGTAGATTATGAGCAAGCCTTGCAAAGACAAGCCGAGTTATTGTTGCAACAGAAACGTATTCAGCAGGAGCAAGGGGAATTGAAGAAGTGTTTGGAGAAATAGCCGCCCAAGAAATTGTTTAACACAGTTCCTTGGGGTATATTTTATGTAGCTACCATTCATGTTGAGTAGCTTGTAATCATATTAGATAGATGTTCTCCAAATAAAAATTCTGTTTCTGATGCCTGTAGCCTCTTGTTTTTTAAATAATTATCATACATATATGTGTCAAATGAATTTAACAAGTTTGCTTCCTGTAAGTACTTATCGAGTATGTCCTTGAGAGATATAGTCCCATCAGATAATTCTTTTGCACATGAAATCAGTGTATCTAATCCCATAATAACAGGCACAGAAATAAATACCTTTTTATTGATAGGATTGTCGCTTATTATGTCTGAGAACTCTTGTGTCACAAAAGCATTTACTCCTATTGCAGAGAAAGATCGATCTGTCGTTACTATAATGGGGTATATTTCTGATATGTTATTTATACTTGAATCGAACTCCTCCATTAGGTTTTCTAGTAGAATTCTCCTTATGTTATAGAACAATTGTCCTGCACCTTTCTTCTTCTTACCATATTTACAGAGCCTATCATTAATTCCCCGTTTTATTGCTTGGATGTCTTGCGAGTATTTAATATTGTCCCCTAGTGTAACATCTTTGTACTCAAATAGGAATAAAGTTGTTCCTATACGCAAATATAAATCAGGCTCCCCTGTAACCCCTTTTTGTTTTAACTCTTCACCTGTAAACATCTTGGTTTTGCCATTGTCTGGATAAATCTTTTGCATTAATCTATACAGAAGGTGCCGCTCGGAAAATCTTGTAGCTAAATCTGAGTTGAAGTCAGGATATGTTTTGTATTTCCCATTCAGAGACTGAAAAAAGTCAAATTTCAATCCCTGATAGAACTTATCTACCAAAAGATTTGCATTGAGAAGAAGATATGTATCATCTGTGATTTTAAGTAGAAAATGATCTCTGAAATATTTTAAAGCGTTGTGTTCACTCCATAAATCCTTACAATCTTGAAGACTAACCATGTACTGATTGAAAAAGCGAACATCATTCTCTATTTTTGTATCGACCTTTATATATTGACTTCTTAGAGAAGCTTCAAAAAAACCAAACAACCTTGAGATGTATTCTTGCCAATTTTCAACATTCTTATTGTTGCAAAAAGATTTTAAGAATTCAACGTACTCCTTGTCACCTTCGCAAAAATCAAAAAAGCAGAATGCTTTATACAACTGTACCTTAAAATCTTTATGCAACTTAAACTCCACTATAGGTAAGTCTATTAGCAAAGACATAGAGACTATATCTTTACTAATTCGATTGTCAATCCCTTGTGATTGTTCATCTGTCCAGCGCTGGTTGCAATAAATTACAGCTTTAAATACTGCTTCATACTCATCTTGGCATAAAGATAATTCTTTGTCATCTTCTTCGTGAGGTGTAAAGTTCTGAAGCGCTAATCCCATCAAAAGCATACTTCCATAGAAATCTATATAACTAATAGATTTATGCTTCCATATGAATTCTTGAACTTTCTTCCTAACAGTCTTAGGTAGATATTTATTCATCTCATGTACCATCTCACGTTGAAGAGATTGATTCCCAAAAGAGTATGTTATTTGATTAGTCTTTTGCGTAATATGATGCAATACAGATAATGTCGGGATGTTTTTTAATAAATCGTGCGCATTCACTGATTTATAATCACTGTATATTCCGTCATAGCCTAAGACAACGAGTATGTCAGGTATAGAGGACTTCATTTTTGTTTTCATTTTACTCATTATTGTATATTTCGTTTTTTCTCTATAATCTTATATAATTCTTCCTCTACTTCCTCCACCGTAGGCAGAACCGATTTTAGATTATCGGGGATAGCCTTTGAAAGTTGGTAATCGCTGACACCAATTGGCTGGTCGTAGCCAGAAAGGGCATATTGTGCCACCACCTTATCTCCTCCATTGCAGAGGAGCAAGCCGATCGTCTTGTTGTCGTGTTCGCCACGGAGGGTATCATCCACTACATTGATGTAGAAGTTGAGTTGTCCCATGTATTCGGGCTTGAATGGTGTCGCTTTAAGTTCGATAACTACGTATGCGTGTAGTTGGATATTATAGAGGATAAGGTCGGCATAGAAATCAGAATCACCTACTTCAAAATGCTTCTGCTGTGCTACAAACGCAAAGCCACTGCCCATCTCCAAAAGATATTTAGTGATATGAGAAACCAATTGCTTTTCAATGTCTCGTTCTGCCATTTTATCTGTTTGTCCCATCATATCAAAGATGTAAGGGTCTTTCATCAGATAGTTAGCAAGATCGCTTTGCGGTTTGGGTAATCGTGCCGAGAAGTTACTCACTTTCTTTGCGGTAATCTGCCGAGCAAACAGGTTTGTTTCAATCTGCATTTGCAAAACATTACTGCTCCAACCATTGGCAACTGCCTGTGTGATATACCAATAGCATTCACCTAAAGGTAGTTTGCTATTAAGTAAAATTACATGGCTTGCCCAGTTGGTGCGAACAATGGCAGATTGCTTGAAGATATCCTCTATCTTGCTAATGTCGCTGTGATAGATAGCCGACAGCATTTCAGAAATCTCTCCTAATTGCGCAACAGGCTGTTGCGTAATTATATTTCCTTGAATATCTGTGGCTTGTATTTGCGCAAGAGGCTCTTGCGTAAATTGATTTAGTTTGCTCGTTAGTTGTAATATATTATCAACCGAAGGACTATTAAACCATCTTTCAACCTTACCCATTTCTGTTAGAACCTCCATAGGATAAGCCTTTGCAAACTGGCACATATAGATAAGATTACGAGTGGAATATCCCTTCTTGCCTGGATATTTAGAACGTATTGCCTTAGAAAGATTGTCAATGACTTTGCTTCCCCAACCTTCTTTCTTTTGGAGGTAGAGGATAAAATGCCCCACCTTCCAATAATGGAAGAGCATATCAGCATTAGCCGAAGTAATCATGCGCACTTGTGTATGTTCAAGGTCGGCACCGATGGCTCGTACAACGAGAGATAAATCTTGCTTATAGGCTTTCTGTATTTTATCTTGGCTCATATTGTCTTGGAGTTATAATTGATTGAATTTACTCATAGCATTCGCCTTGATGTCGTCTGCAATATCAATATACGGCTTCATTGCCTTGTAATCACTGTGTCCTGTCCACTTCATCACAACTTGAGGAGGAATACCCAATGCAAGCGCATTGCAGATAAAAGTGCGGCGACCTGCATGTGTGCCAAGCAGGGCATATTTAGGTGTAACTTCGTCAATACGCTCATTACCTTTGTAATACGTTTGGCGCACAGGCTCGTCAATCCCTGCCATTTCTGCTAATTCCTTGAGATAGTCATTCATT
>NZ_QFFX01000006.1:0-77960 GCF_023522295.1 Prevotella sp. TCVGH
ATACAATGCTGTTTTTCTAATGGCGGTCATTAGAAAATGACAAGAAGCTTTTTCTAATGACCGATTTGGGTTTAATAATATCGACCTATTTACATCTTCTCTTCTTGTATTTCACCTACTTCAGTTCGAGGTAAGCCCCTACCTACTTTAACAAGTTAACCGTAATGTTCCTTGTTAGAGTCTTGTACATGGTAATACATCCCACTCTATCATGATTAGGATAAGATTTAGATAAAAAATGTGGCTTAAAAAAAATGTATGGCTCACTTCATCTATTTTAAAGTTCTGCCTTTATAGTCTATCTGAAAAAACTTTTCATCCTTTAAGACGAGGGCTTTACCATTCTTAAACCGACGATGGTTGGCGATACTATCATATTTCAATGGAATAATCTCGTGTCCCTGTTTATCGATAAATCCCCACTTACCACCAACAACATATTCATGCTCTGGGTCGTCTCCTGGTCTCACTGTCTTGCAGCCTACAGACACAGCTGCTAAACCTTCATGATATGGGAAGATAGCATCATACTTCGGTTTGACAATAACCTGTCCTTTCATATTGGCAACGCCCATCTTCGTACCGCTCTTATCTAAGATTCTAAAGAGTCCATCCTTTGAGTAGTCATTCCCATTATTAGCCATAAATACATTGAATAATTCTTTGCCCTTATTGTTGATAGCTACACAGCCGACATTCGGTTTAAACACAAAGCCAATAGTACGGATTGTGTCGGTATAACACTGCAAGTATCGATTATAGGGCACAACGGTCCGCCCATCCTGATTAACGTATGCATATTGCTCATATCTTGCAGTCGTATCAACCTCTAAAACTAAATACATGTCTTTTACGTCTTTCGTTGACGAACAAGACAATACTAAACTGCATGACAGAGCGAGTATCAAAAGCTTTAAGTTATTCATATTCTATACATTTTACTTTATTTCCACAAAATATATCTCATTACATCTATTGCTATAGTCATGGCTCCAAACCGTTGTCCCATCATAAAGGTCTATTTGTTCACCTACTCACATGCTCCTTTTCTCCATTCGCAAGCGCCACAATAAAGAAATTCTTTCCGACCTTGTACTATCTTTAAGAGTATTTATGTTAATGCTGGTAAATGGTTATTTGGTTTATTCCAAATACAAAAATACAAATTATATCTATTCTGACAAAAGCTATATTAATCTTTAAGTCAAGATATGTCGCAGCTCTTTCATTTAAGAATTCTTGATTCTTTTTATAAATACTGTTATGTTGCAGCATAACAATGACACGGTGAAAGCTGTTCTTTTCTTAAAATACGACCATGATTGTATGGAAGTTGACTGTTGAAACTCACGTTTTATGATATATCAGATTCATCGTCTAACCATATTAAAATCAATAAAATAAGTACTCATAAAAGTTGGTCAAATGAGTTGCTGTTTTTGTAACTTTATTGTGAAGAAGCCAGCAATAGGCATCAACTTATATAAAAAGCAGGAACAGCCCTACCCTGCGTGGCATGAATGGATGTCAAGCGGCTTTAACTTTCTTGCTATTTTTTCCCATTCAGCACGTGATAGTTTCCTACCTCTCAACGTTCTTACGGTGGGAAAGTCAGAAAAATACGAATCGGACGATGTATACCAACAGTATTTCTTGACCGCAGGTATTCGACTTAGACTTTGAGCAAGAGTTCCAAAATAATGAGGATGCACTACAGACAAATAACAACCACGACTGTCTACCTCTGTAAAAAGTATTAGATACGACCGTTTCTTGTTTGTTTTGGCTGCAGGAATCATCGCTTTACATCTGGAACTCACGTGTATCTCCCATCCATATGTCTGATTCAGTTTGTGCATTATCTGACAGAAAACCTTACCATGGGGTGACGTATCGCAAATTCCTTTGTAGGAGATATAATAATGTATCATCTCGTGCAGGAACACATTCTGATATTGTCGTTCTGTTTGGACGTAATAGTTGCTGATTCTAATCACATAATCACAGGTCGTGATGCCACGCCAAGTAAGCTTTCGCTTACACGACATACTCTCCAACTGCGTTCGAGATGAAGACACCTGCAAACGTGGTAGCGGTAATATATCTTCAAAATAAGAATGATTGAAGGCGTGAAACCATTTCTCTAACCAAAACTCATCTACCATTGTTACCTACAATTTATAAAAACATCAACATATCTATTAAACGCCGTTTTCAAAGGTTTGAGACTTTGGCCAATTCACCAAGTACAACTTTTCTGTAGCTCGTGTAAAGGCAGTGTACAGCCAATGCAAATAATCTGGCGACAACATCTCATCCGTCATATATCCTTGATCTACGTAAACATGTGCCCATTGTCCGCCTTGTGCCTTATGGCAGGTAATGGCATAGGCGTACTTAACCTGAACGGCATTAAGAAAAATATCTTCGCGAAGCTTCTTGACACGGTCTTGTTTTCGAGGTATATCCGCATAGTCTGCCAGCACTTCATCAAACAAACGTTCATTTTGTTCGCGTGACAAGGCAGGGGCTTCCGTATGCAAGCTATCCAAGATAATGGTTGCCTCAAGTTCATAGTCATTATAATCAGGGAACTGTAACCACACATCTGCAAATCGGAAGCCATACAACTCACGAATGTTTCGCACTCGTTGCACCATGGCACGGTCTCCATTAGCCAAAAAGGTCATGCTTGTCGTGTCCTGTTCTTCATTGTTTGCTGGTGGCTGCACCCAATGATAGTTATTACGCACAATCATCAACATGTCGCCTGTTGACAATTCTTCCTCACTCCCCAAGATGGTTTGGCGTATTCCTTGATTGTAAATGTGCGCCCGCTTGTTACTCCGTGTAATAACCATAGTCTCATCAACGCCTACTTCCGAATAACTTGAGTTGAGCGTTTCGATGATCTCGTTGCCGGGAACAACCACAATATCAGCAAACGTATTGAAATGAATTTGGGGTAATTGTGTTAATTCATCTCGCATGATATGGGTTCTAATAAGCGTAGCGTTGTACAATATCCCACTTTCTTCGCTTTGACGGAGCACATTATCTAAATGGCACTCGTACACTTTTAGTCCATATCCTTCCATAAAATTGGACGATAGCGCAGGCGATTGTTCTTCCCCAATGGGTGATAATTGGGCAGCATCTCCCATTAAAATCATTCGACAATTGCGTCCGCTGTACACGAATTGCACCAAATCATCGAGCAAACAACCACTTCCAAACGATGATTCCATTTGACCTTGGTTTGCAATCATCGAACTTTCGTCTACCATAAACAACGTATCACTGTACCGATTAAAATTGAGATTGAACACACCACCATCACTGTCGAAAGATTTCTGTCTGTAGATTTGCCGATGAATGGTATAAGCAGGTTGACCGCTATGAACAGAGAAAACTTTGGCAGCACGTCCAGTAGGAGCCAACAGCATTACTTTTTGCTCTAATTTCACCATGGTTCGAGCGATAGCACTTGCCAAAGAAGTCTTTCCAGTACCAGCACTTCCACAAAAAATCATTACCACACGTGGTTCTTCATCCATCATAAAATGAGCAAATTGTGTCAACACATGTTTTTGTTCAGTCGTGGGCTGAAGTTCAAATTGTTGGATTATCTGGAAAATGAGTTCGTCTATAAGCATGATTTCAAACAGTGAAAATATGAGAATTTAACCGATTTATCTCTTTATTGGAAAGTATTTTGTACTTTTGCAAGGATGAACACCACATGTGATGTAAAAAAGATGCAGGCAATGTAACTTACAACTCACGCTGTTTGAATTGAGAGGCATCGCAGCTTCTGCAAAGATACAACAAAAGGCTGACCTATGAAAGTCAAAATTAAGCATAATTATTTACTGACCTGCTGTGTAGGAGTCCTTGCTCTTATCTGTGTCTTGAGCATTTACAGTCCTATTGCTTTCAGCAACCAACAGTCTGAAAGAGAAACCAGCGTAAAGCACTATTTAGTGCAAATAAGACTGGCAGAAGAAAAGTACCGTGCGAAGACAGGCAGCTATACCGCTTCTTTCGACTCTCTGATACAGTACGGATATTTGGCAGACTCACTACAATTTATTCCATTTACAAATCATCAAAAGTTTGAATTGGAAACATCGATGCAGCTCTCTCCGTCAGGGAAACAAATACCACTGATGGAATGTAGAGCCAAATATACTGACTTTTTACAAGGTCTCAACAAGTCATTTGTTCAGGAACTAATAGAGAATGAACTTTCTGCTGGACGTTATCCAGGATTAAAGATAGGCGACCTTCAAACACCAAATAACAATGCAGGAAACTGGGAATAACACACTTATATCAAAAGCACGATTGGTTTTCAGAATCAGTCCACAATCGCTAAGTTTTTCAGTCGTTGATAATGCTGAAGAAAGTCAGTTGGCATTCGAGCCATACGTCATTAGAAGTGGAATATCATTGGCAGCTAATTTGCGTGAAGCCTTCATTGAGAGTGACCTCCTTAACCGAGGTTATCAACGGGCACAAGTGATGATTGATGCGCCAGTGATGCTTGTTCCCACCGAAGAGTTTCGTCAAGAAGAGATGGAATGTATGTACCAACACACTTTTACAGGTTGTGAAGACGAAGCTGTGTTGCACGCCGTACTACCTAATCTCAATGCTGTAGCTGTTTTCTCCGTGAACAAAGACTTGAAAATGGTCATGACTGATCATTTCAATGATGTGAGATTTTTTCCCGTTTCCCAACCCGTTTGGAGTTATCTTCACAAGCGTAGCTTCACTGGTTCGCATCAAAAACTTTATGCATACTTTCACGACAAGAAGGTTGATATCTTTTGCTTCAAGCAAAATAGATTTAAGTTTTACAACACGTTCCATGTCCCGAATGTCAATGACTCCATCTATTTCATTTTATATACATGGAAAATATTAGCGTTGGACAGCGAGAAAGATGAGCTACACCTTGTTGGGGATATTCCCGAACGTGAGAGGTTGAGCGAATCCCTACGAAGATATCTACAAAAAGTGTATTACGTGAACCCCGTTGCTGAATTTAATCGTGCGCCAATCACCATGATTAAAGGGATTTCATTTGACTTAATCACCCTATTTCTAAAAGGAAAATAATGCGTATCATCACAGGAAAATATAAAGGAAGACACTTTGAGATTCCTCGCACTTTCAAAGCTCGTCCAACCACAGACTTTGCTAAAGAGAGTATTTTTAACGTGCTAAATCGGTACATTGACTTAGAGGGAAAAACAGCACTTGACCTGTTTGCTGGTACTGGCAGCATCTCTTTGGAATTACTCTCTCGTGGTTGCGCACAAGTTGTGAGCGTAGAAGCGGACCGTGACCATGCAAAATTTATTCAACAGTGTATGGAGAAACTGGGTACACAGCAAGACGTTTTGATGAGAACCGATGTCTTTCGCTTCATCAAAAGCTGTCATCAGACATTCGATTTCATTTTTGCGGACCCACCTTATGCACTGCCTGAGCTTAAAGAAATACCAAAACTTGTTTTACAACATGGACTGTTAAAAGAAAATGGCGTCTTTGTTTTTGAACATGGGAAAAAGGATGAGTTTACCAATTTGCCAGAGTTTGTAGAACATCGTCATTATGGCAGCGTCAACTTTTCTATCTTTCAATGCGTACAAAACGTTGAAGGAAAAGAAAATAATCATGAGATTCAACCATGATAACCGCTCCATTCTCCCAGTATCATGACCGTTGCCAATTACTTAAAGTACATTAATCTTATGATGAGTTGGCATTTTACTGCACAAACCAAGCAATGTTTGGCTCTCTTTCTTTTGATGTTCTTCTTTGTAGATGTATCTGCAAACCAAATCGATACTTTGCAAGAAAAAAGCAAAGTCATTCATCGCATAGAATTAGACGTTGTCCCTTCCACCATACTTCACACCAACACCTACTTGAAAGGGGATAATATAGAAAAGCGAACCATGAACCACGCTTTCACTACCCGATTGAAGTATGCGTTTCAGCCTCCAGCAACAAGTCAGCAAGCACAGATGTACAAAGGTGTGTACCAAGGTATCGGGGTGGCTTATCATAATTTCAATCCGCAATTAGGAAATCCACTTTCCGTTTTTATTTTTCAGGGTGCTAAAGTTAAACAACTGACAAATGCCTTATCGTTAAACTATGAATGGAACTTTGGTCTCACGGCTGGTTGGCATCCTTACCATGAAACAGACAATCCTGAAAATCGAGTCATTGGCTCAAAAATTACCGCCTATCTGAACGCGGACCTTTATTTGAAATGGCAATTATCTAAACAATTCGACCTTAATGCAGGACTCTCTTTGAGTCACTTCTCGAATGGAAACACCACCATACCTAACGGTGGCTTAAATATTGCAGGCGGTAGAATCAGTTTAGCCTATTACATTCACCGCCCAACTGAAGAGACAGCCATCCTCATACCACGCCCTACCTTCCAAAGACATATCACCTATGACTTCATGTTGTACGGAGCATGGCGCAAAAAAGGGATGATGCTGGGAGATAAAGCAGTTGCTCTTCCCAAAACATATCAAGTGGGAGGCTTCTCTTTCACACCACTATATCATCTAAATCCGTGGCTGAATGCGGGAATATCGCTTGATGGGGTGTATGACAGCAGTGCAAATTTATATATAGAAGATGATATCATTGCGGCTGGTCAGCCAGCTAATGATTTTGAACACTTGGCTCAACCAACATTTACAAAGCAAATCGCTTTAGGACTTTCAGGAAGAGCCGAATTTGTAATGCCGTATTTCACCATTCAAGCAGGTATCGGTAGAAATATTATCAATGCGAAAGGCGAACTAAATGGATGGTATCAAGTTCTTGCCCTCAAGACTAACATCACGAACAGACTGTTTCTAAACATCGGGTACAGTCTTTACAACTTCCAAACTCCTAATCATTTAATGCTCGGTCTTGGCTATCACTTCCAGAAAAAGAAGAGATAACATTGATTTTCGAAATACTCATCAACACAGAACTCAAACAACTACAAGCAAAATCTTCTATTAAGAAGGCTATTCACAAGAAGAGTTAGACTAAGCCACTCATTGTACCAAAAGAAATGAGGTGTATTCTTTTCTGGAACACACCTCATTTTTATCATATCAACTTTAATGGTTACAAACCTCTTGCCTTGAGCAATGCTTTGGCGTCAGGAGCTTTCAACCCTGTAAAGTCACAAAACATCTGCATCAAGTCTCCAGTGTTACCTCTGCTCAACACTTTGTCACGGAAAGCTTGACCTACTTCTGGTTTCAACGCACCATGCGACTCAAAGTAATCTGCAATATTAGCTGCTAAGACTTCAGACCACAAGTAACTATAGTAACCAGCTGCATAGCCGCCACCCCATACATGGTTGAAGTAGGACGTTGAATAACGAGGAGGTATCTGCGGATTCAACAAACCAATATCAGTTAAAGCCTTTGTTTCAAACGCCAAAGCCTTGTCGGCAGTAGGAATCTGATTGGAAGCTAACTGGTGCCATGCCAAATCCAAACAGGTTGCAGCTAAGTTTTCTCCCAATGCGTATGCCGAATGGAAAGTAATAGAGTTGAGCATCTTCTCTTTCAGCTCTTTTGGCATGGGCTGTTGAGTTTTATAATGTTTTGCGTAGTTGGCAAAAACCTCAGGAACCACCGCAAAAAACTCATTAAACTGTGAAGGCATCTCCACAAAGTCACGTGTCACAGCAGTACCACTCAACGTGTTATACTCACAGTTGGATAACATTCCATGTAAGGCATGTCCAAACTCATGGAACATTGTTGTTACTTCGTCCCAGCTAAGCAAGGTTGGTTTTCCTTCGGGAGCTTTAGCAAAATTACACACATTATATATAATAGGTAACTGATTTCTCAATTTACTCTGTTTTGCAAATGAACTCATCCATGCTCCTCCTCGCTTGGTTGGACGGCGGAAGTAGTCCACATAGAAAAGGGCAAGTTGCTTTCCATCTTTGTCAAACACATCAAAAACCTTCATGTCCTTGTGATAGGTAGGCAAATCTGTACGCTCTTTGAAAGAGATGCCGTAGACGCGATGAGCGGCATAGAACACCCCATTTACTAATACGCTATCAATGTTAAAGTAAGGTTTCACTTCATCTTCCGAGAAATTAAACTTCTCTTTTTTCATCTTAGCAGAGTAAAAGAATCTATCGTAAGGCTGCAATTGAAAATCGGTGCCTTGTGTCTTGCGGGCATAGTCTTCTATCGCTTTCGTCTCTTCATCTGCCTTCGGCTTATAAGCACTGATCAGTTGTTTTAAGAACGCCTCAACTTGAGCCGTATTCTTTGCCATGGTATTGTCTAAAGAATAGGCTGCATAGTTCTTATAACCCATTAGTTCAGCCTTTTCAGCACGCAACTTTGCAATTTCGACAACTAACGGCAAGGTATTGAAGTCGTTCGTACCGTCCGCACGATGGATAGATGCGTTATACACCTTTTCGCGTAATGCGCGATTTTCAAGATTGGTCAAGATAGGCTGTTGCGTAGTGTTGGTAATCACAATACAATAAGGAGATTTCTTATCACGACTTTCTGCATCTTTTTTGCATTGTGCAATGTCGGCTTCACTCAATCCTGCTAAGTCTTCCTTTTTATCTACCCAGACTGCTGCCTCATTGGTAGACTTGGGCAACATATTTCCAAAATCTTGCTGAAGTTTTGCGATACGGTTATTGATTTCCTCCATTCGCTTCTTCTTATCAGCTGGCAGGAGAGCTCCTGAACGTACAAAACGTTTGTAGGTTTCTTCTAAAAGTTTTTTATCTTCACCCTTCAGCTGGTTGTATTCGTGATCGTACACATATTTAACGCGCTCAAAGAAGGGCTGGTTGAATGAGACTTCATTTTCAAAAGCTGTCAACAATGGGGTTGCTTCGTCTTCCGCTTTTTCTATTTCGGGCGTTTTGTCAGCACTTGTCAAAGCGAAGAAGATACTCGTCACACGATCTAAAAGAACACCGCTCTTTTCGTATGCCAAGATAGTGTTCTCAAATGTGGCACTATCCTTATTCTCCACAATACTTTTAATTGCTTTGCGCTGCTCTTCAATACCAGCTTTCATGGCAGGTAGGTAGTGTTCTGCCTTAATCTTACTAAAGTCTGGAGCACCAAAAGGTAGTGTGCTCTCGGTCATCAATGGATTGTTTTCCAAATCGGCTCCTTTCTTGTCGTTACAGCTCATCAGCGTACCAACGCACACAGCTGCACACAACATTCCAATTCTTAAAATTGATTTCTTAAAATGGTGATGCATAATTGATATTATTAGTTGTAAAAAAATGCTTGTAAATGTCTCGAAAAATCATGAGCATAGCATGACTCGTCTGCAAGTCTTATGAATGGTAAATATACGTATAATATTCGAAAATAAATCTTTCTTTTTTATATTTTTCAAACTATTAAGTACTTTTTACAAGAAAAGTAAGTAGTAGCATGACAACGAGGCTAAAGATGAAACATCCAGACTGCATTGTTTCATAAGAAAAAATAATCAACGCTATTGTGAAAAAAAGCAGGAGAAAAAAATATGAAAAATACGGACAAATGCCCTTTCAAAACTCAAATATTTTCCACGACAACGTCCATCGCCTCCAAATACGCGAGAAATGAGCAAGGAAAACAAATTTCTGAATCCCAACGACTTATAGAAATCCTACTTAAAAATCACAACAAGAAAGACACTAAATGCATTACTTAGTCGTATTAAGTCATGGAGATAAGCCTCTTGTTACATTAACTTTGCCACACTAACTGTTTGTTTCAAGCCGATTAAGTCAATGGATCAAGCCACTGATAGCATGATAGTAATGCTGAAAAGGACTATTTTTCGCCAAATTCACCCTTTGAAGTGCCTTTTCAAAGGACTAAAATTTTCTATTTCAAAGATTTTAAGAAGGCGTTTTTTATGATATTATATTTACATTTTCTGAAAATATACGAGTCTTTTCATGTCATAAAAAGTAGCTGCCAAAGATTACAATTAGCAAGCTGTTTTGAGCAGGTCAAAAGTACGTCATAGGCACAAAATCACGGAAAATGAGTGCAAGCAGCACAAGTGTTTGTAGTAAGAAGACAAGACGAATGTAGAAAAAATAAAGGTGTTCACAACATTGTTGCAACATCTCTGACGATAAATTTTGTGACTTGGTAGCGGGAACCGGGATTGAACCGGTGACCTCATGATTATGAATCATGCGCTCTAACCAGCTGAGCTATCCCGCCATGTCTTTTCAATTCGGCTGCAAAGATAATACAATCTTTTTAATCTCACAAAAAAAAATAAGTTTTTATTTTATCCCAAATTATTTTAGTATATTTGTACCAAGTGAACTTTTTATCTATAAAGCAACGAAAAATGTCAAAACAACAAGTCCTAATTGAGAGAGAACTGCAGTCCAATTCAAAAAACAGAATATGGAGCATCATCAGTGATACCGACAAACTGTCACGCTGGATAGCCGATGAGATACAGGAAGAAGGCAAAAAGCTACACTTCATTTGGGGAGACTTACAGAACAGCCATGATAGCAGGATGGCGACTATTGCCAAGAAAGTGAAATATCACTATATCCGTTTGAAGTGGACAGACGAAGAAGATTCCAATGCTTTCTTAGAACTTCGCATGGAGAAAAGTAACATTTCCGACAATTATGTCTTGTTCATTACCGACTTTGCGGAGCCTGACGACATTGACACCATGGAAGACTTATGGGCTGATAATCTGGACAGATTACATCAATTCAGTGGGCTTTAGGGCGCAGACATCATGCACAAGCCCTCATGGAGATTTGCTTTCTAACACTTCATTGACAAGGGAGATGAAAGAAACGAAGGGCGATTACGGAATATAAAAAATTACAAATAGAGCCTTTTCTTGTTTTTTTGTACTAATTTTGCATTTTGTATGTACACTCGTACAAAATGAGAAGTCTACATGTTTCGAATTAAGAAATTAGATATATTTACAGCCAAGCAGTTTGGATTATTGTTCGCTGGTACATTTTTCATCTGTCAATTTGTGCTGATGATGCAATTCCTATGGCGTTACGTCGATGATCTGATTGGCAAAGGATTGTCCATGGAAATCATGGCACAATTCTTTTGGTACATGGGACTCTTCCTTGTTCCTCAAGCCTTACCGCTTGCTGTACTATTATCCTCACTCATCACCTTTGGAAACTTAGGAGAGAACAGCGAATTAACAGCCATCAAATCGTCGGGCATCTCGATGTTCAGAACATTTCAGCCACTCATCTTTCTGACTATCTTTATCAGTTTCAGTTCCTTCTACTTTCAGAATTATGTAGGACCTAAAGCCAATATGAAGCTCGCTCAACTCCTACTATCTATGAAACAGAAGAGTCCGGAGTTGGAAATTCCAGAAGGTATCTTTTACGATGGCATTCCTAACAGCAACCTGTACGTACAAAAGAAAGACGTAGAAACAGGCAAACTCTACGGCATCATGATTTATAGAATGACAGGAAGCTATGAAGACCAAGCCATTATACTGGCAGATTCTGGCATGCTCCAATCTACAGCCGACAAGAAACATTTGCTGTTAAGCCTTTGGAGTGGCGAATGGTTCGAAAATATGCAATCGCAAGAATTGGGAGGCAGTGCTGCCATACCTTATCGCAGAGAGACTTTTGCCAGCAAAAAGATTGTTCTTGACTATGACGGAGGGTTCAATTTGACGGATGTTGCCGCTCTCTCTGGAGATGCACGCTCGAAAAGTCTTACGCAACTCGTTGCTGGTATTGATTCACTGAACGGCGTTTACGACAGTGTTGGGCGGAGCATCTATAAAGAAACCCAACGCATGTTTTACTACATTCCTTCTATTGATAAGCGAGACTCCGTAAAAGCAGTTCGAGCAGGATTAGCGAAAGCATTTGTATTCGACACCATATATAATAAGCTTTCTAACGACCAAAAGATTAGTGTAATGAATATGGCACTGAGTAATATTCAGTCCGAAATCAGCGAGTTAAACTTCCAAAGCATGATTACCAGTGACGGAGATAAGATGCTGCGAGAACATCGCATAGAAATGATTGGTAAGTTTACGTTGGCACTAACGTGTCTCATCTTCTTCTTTATCGGTGCTCCCTTGGGTGCTATTATCAGAAAAGGAGGATTAGGTTTTCCTATCATCATCTCCGTATTGGTCTTTATCATATATTATATTTTTGAAAACACAGGATACCGAATGGCTCGAAGTGGTATATGGACTGTGAGTTTTGGCAAAGGATTGGCACCAGCGGTACTCATTCCTTTAGCAGCTTTCGTTACCTACAAAGCGAACAACGACTCCATGGTACTGAATATTGAAACATGGAAGAGTGTGCTAAGGAAAGCCTTTGGAATTAAAACCAAGCGTCACATCACCGGTAAGGAAGTAATTATTCATGACCCAGACTATACAGCAGCAAGGAATCAACTGCAAATGATGACTCAGGCTATTGAAAACTATGTGAGTCAACACAAGCTACGAACAGCGCCAAATGTGCAAAAGGTGTTCTTTAAGTACGAACCCGATCATGAGATTGAACACTTGAGCGAATTGTTGGAGAACATTATAGAGGATTTGAGCAATACCCGAGACAAGTATATACTGAACGAACTGAACAACTATCCCATATTGATGACAAAAGCCCACACACGTCCCTTTGACCGTCAATGGCTCAATGTCATGTCAGCAGTAATTGTACCATTGGGATTGTTCTTCTATCTAAGAATGTGGCGGTTCAGACTTACCCTCATGCGAGATCTAAAACAGATAATACAAACAAACAATCGCATGATAGACAGTATTGACAGAATGTTACAAAAGAAATAATTAATCATAATATATACCCGATATGGAAAACTTCAAATTAGCTACGATTGAAGAAGCTATCAAAGATTTTAAGGAAGGCAAATTCGTCATAGTTGTTGACGATGAAGATAGAGAAAACGAAGGTGATCTCATTATGGCAGCAGAGATGATTACTCCAGAAAAGGTGAACTTTATGCTGAAGAATGCCAGAGGCGTGCTATGTGCGCCCATTACGCTCTCTCGCTGTGAAGAGTTAGACTTGCCGCGACAGGTAGTCGACAACACTTCTGTGTTGGGCACCCCATTTACTGTAACCATTGACAAACTGGAAGGATGCACAACAGGCGTATCGGCACATGATAGAGCTGCCACCATTAAAGCACTGGCAGACCCAAAATCAACTCCACAAACTTTTGGACGTCCTGGACATATCAACCCTCTCTATGCACAAGACAACGGTGTACTGAGACGAAGTGGACATACCGAAGCAGCCATAGACCTATGTAGACTGGCAGGCTTGTATCCCGTAGGGGCTTTGATGGAAATCATGAATGAAGATGGCACCATGGCTCGTATGCCCGAATTGCAGAAGTTGGCGAAACAATGGGGAATGAAAATCATATCTATTGGAGACTTAATTGCCTATCGACTTCAAAAAGAATCAATTATAGATGTTGGAGAAGAGGTAGAAATGCCTACCCAATATGGCTCTTTCCACCTTATTCCCTTCCGTCAACAAAGCAACGGACTCGAACACATGGCTTTGGTAAAAGGAACATGGAATCCAGACGAACCCATCTTGGTTCGTGTACATTCCTCATGCGCTACGGGCGATATCTTTGGAAGTCAACGCTGTGACTGTGGCGAACAACTGCACAAATCGATGCAACTGATTGAAAAAGAAGGTAAAGGCGTGGTCATCTATATGCAACAAGAAGGCAGAGGCATCGGGTTGATGAACAAGATTGCCGCATACAAATTGCAAGAAGAAGGGTACGATACAGTAGACGCAAACATCCACTTAGGATTCAAACCAGATGAACGTGACTATGGTTGCGGTGCACAGATGCTGCGCCATTTGGGGGTAAGAAAGATGCGATTATTGACAAACAATCCCGTGAAACGAGTAGGATTGGAAGCCTACGGACTGGAAATTACAGAAATTGTACCTATCGAAACTACACCTAATAAATATAATGAACGCTATTTGAAAACCAAACAGAACAGAATGGGACACACATTGCACATTAAATAGTGTGAAAATATTACAATTGTAAAACAATAAATGAAATAATGTCACTTTTATTTCAGATAAAAGAATAAAAATATTACTTTTGCATACATCAACTCAATAAAAAGCAAAATAATATGGCAAAGCTATCAGAACGTCTCAACCGTTTAGCATCATCCGCAACGCTCGCAATGTCACAAAAGAGCAGTGAGATGAAAGCGCAAGGAATTGACGTGATTAACCTGAGCGTTGGAGAACCAGACTTCAACACGCCCGACCATATTAAAACAGCTGCCAAAGAAGCAATTGACGAAAACTATTCGAAATACTCACCTGTTCCCGGATACCCAGATTTACGCAAGGCTATTGTAGACAAGTTACATCGGGAGAATCAACTGGACTATGAAGTTGCTGAGATATTGGTGTCCAACGGTGCCAAGCAGAGTGTATGCAATACGTTTATGGCACTTGTTGACGAGGGAGATGAAGTAATTATACCTGCACCCTACTGGGTAAGCTATCCGCAGATGGTCAAATTAGCGGGAGGAAATCCTACCATTGTGAAAACTGGTTTTGCCCAAGAATTTAAAATCTCACCTGAACAATTAGAGGCAGCAATTACTCCTAAGACGAAGGTGATTATCCTTTGCTCTCCCAGTAATCCAACAGGAAGTGTCTATTCTCAATCGGAACTCGAAGGTTTGGCACATGTAATTCTAAAGCATGAGAATTTATATGTGATTGCTGACGAAATATATGAGCATATTAATTATGTAGGAAAACATGAGAGTATTGCGCAATTTCCAGGAATGAAAGAGCGCACCATCATTGTAAATGGAATTTCGAAAGCTTACGCTATGACTGGATGGAGGATTGGATATATTGCAGCACCTGAATGGATTGTCAAGGGATGTAATAAATTGCAAGGGCAATATACCAGTGGACCCTGTTCCATTAGTCAACGAGCAGCAATCGCTGCTTATACGCAGAGTCAAGCGTGTGTAGAAGAAATGCGACAAGCTTTTCAGCGAAGAAGAGATCTCATCGTAAAATTAGCAAAAGATATTCATGGACTGGAAGTCATCGAACCAAAGGGTGCTTTCTATCTCTTCCCCAAATGCAACTATTTCTTTGGCAAATCTACAAATGGCTATTACATCAAAAATTCAACAGATTTATCGATGTACCTATTAGAAAAAGCGCATGTTGCAACCGTAGGTGGAGATGCGTTTGGAGAGCCCAACTGCTTGAGAATGAGCTATGCAACAAGTGACGAGAATATTCATGAGGCTCTTCGAAGAATAAAAAATGCGCTTGAGCAGCTACAATAAAACGACAAAGCTCTGCATTAAAAAGCGCTATCATCAAAAAAGAATACTCGTTAAAACTTCTTAATTCATCAAGAATTTATATATAATTTATATATCTTTGCGTTGTTGATTAAGAACAAAGTCCACAAGAAAATTCAAATCTACATGGACTTCCAGAAAAACAAAAGAACTATAACAACTTAAATTATTAATAACCAAAAATTAAAATTTCAAATTATGGCAACAACAAAAGCAGCCCCTCAGAAGAAGTCACAAGGATTTCAGGGCGTTAGACATGCGTTTATTATCATCATTTTAGCCTTCATTGTAGGATGGGGTTTCTACAACTTTATCCTTGGTGACCCTGCCAACTTCGCTAACGGTGACCGTGAAGGACACCCATTGAACATGTTGGGTACAGTTTACAAAGGAGGATGGGTTGTGCCTATTATCTTTGGTTTGCTGTGTACCGTTATCGCAATGTCTGTTGAGCGTTTACTTGCTATCAGTGCTTGCTCTGGTAAAGGAAGTGTTACTAAATTTACAGAAAATGTAAAAGCAGCTCTTAGAAACGGTGACATCGCTAAAGCAGAAGAACTTTGCCACAAGCAAAAAGGTTCAGTAGCTAATGTAGTATTGGCTGACTTGAAATCTTACAGAGAGATGGAAAACTCTTCTATCAAACTGAAAGAGAAAATCAATACTATCCAGAACTCACACGATGAGGCAACAGCATTGGAAATGCCAACCATGACAATGAACTTGCCTATCATTGCAACTGTCGTAACATTGGGTACTCTGACTGCTTTGTTCGGAACTGTGCTTGGTATGATTCGTTCGTTCGCAGCCTTGGCTGCTGGTGGTGGTGCTGACTCTATGGCGCTTTCTACTGGTATTTCAGAGGCATTGGTAAATACAGCATCTGGTATTGCTACATCTTGGGTATCTGTTGTTTCTTACAACTACTTTACCAACAAGATTGATAAGTTAACATTTGCAATGGACGAGATTGGTTATACAATAGCTCACACATTCGAAGAAAAGCATCCAGAAGCTTAATTTTTGCTAACCCTTTAAAAATTATTCAGTTATGGGTAAGTTAAAAGTTAAGAAACATGACGTCTGGATTGACATGACTCCTATGTCAGACGTGATGGTGCTCTTGCTGACGTTCTTTATGTTGACTTCAACATTCGTTAAGAACGAGCCAGTGAAAGTTAACCAGCCATCGTCTGTATCAGAAATCAAAGTTCCAGAAAACGACGTGCTAAACATCGTTGTCGATAAAGCTGGCAAGGTGTTTATGAGTATGGATAATCAGAACGACCTGTTGAGTCTTATTCAAGGAATGAACGAGACGAGTAGTATCGGACTGACAAATCAAGAAATGATGAAGTTCCAAGCAGACCCTATGTGGGGTGTGCCATTGAATAGCTTAAAAGGCTACTTAGGTCTTCCTAATGAGAAGATGACCGAAGTAATCACGGGTGCTGAAGCTGGTGTGCCTCTTGACTCTATTGATGGAGGTAAGAGTGAATTCCAACTTTGGGTAACCGAAGCCTTAAATGTGAATGAGGATATCAAAATTGCAATTAAGGCAGATGCCGATACTCCTTATGCCAAAATAAAGAAGCTAATGTCAGAACTTCAAGACATGAACCAAAACCGTTATTATCTCATCACTTCATTAAAGACTGGGGAGGATAAATAAGTATGGCAAATTCAAAAGATACAAGTAAACAGAAGAAGATTAATGTTCGCGTAGACTTCACACCTATGGTGGACATGATGATGCTTCTTATTACGTTCTTCATGCTCTGTACTTCTTTGGCCAAACCACAAACCATGGAGCTGAGTATGCCAAGTAACGATAAGAACATGACAGAGCAAGACAAGTCGGTTACCAAGGCTTCTTACACTATCACAATCTATGTAGCTGGAAACAACAAAATCTACTACGTGGCAGGGTTACCGAAATACGACGATCCATCAACTCTTAAAGAAACAACATGGGGTAAAGATGGTATTCGTAAAGTATTGATACAGCACACGACAGAAGATAACACGCAACCAGTATTGGATGTGATGAAAGCGAAGGCTGAACTTGACTTGAAGAAAGATCAAATGCCCGATTCTGTATATAGCAAAGAATTATCTCAGATAAAGAGAGGTGAAATCAATGGTCAGAAAATTCAGACCATGACAGTCATCATTAAAGCAACAGATAAAGCAAGTTATAAGAATGTAGTAGATGCGCTCGACGAGATGCAGATTTGCAGCATTGGTAAGTATGTCCTCGACAAGATTTCAAAAGACGACGAAAAGTTGTTGAAAGCGAAAGGTGTCGAATAAGAGGATATCGTATTAACCATTAAAAAAGAGTAACAATGTCAAAAATAGATTTGATTTCTGGTGATTGGACCGACATCGTTTTTGCCGGACGCAACCAGTCTTACGGTGCCTATCAGCTAAGAAAAGGCACAGGTAAGAGAAATGTTATCTCTATCCTTGCTGTAGTCGTATTAGTTTTGCTCTGCCAAGTTGGACTTACTATTAAAAAGGCAGCAGACGCAGAAGCAAAAAGGAGAGCAGCAATGACAGAGGTTGTAGAACTTTCTAAGCTTGAACAACCCAAGAAAAAGGCAGAAGTTAAGCAAACCAAGAAAGTTGAAGTAGAACCTGAAAAGGTAGTTGAGCGAGTAAAAAGTTCTATCAAGTTTACAGCACCTGTTATCAAGAAAGATAACGAGGTAAAACCTGAAGAAGAATTGAAAACTCAAGACGATTTGATGAGTTCCAAAACTGCCATCGGTGCCATTGATGTAAAAGGTAACGATGACAAGGGTGGTGAAGTATTGAAACTGAAAGAAGCAGTGGCTCAACCAGAGCCTAAACCAGAAGTAGAAAATAAGGTCTTCGACGTAGTAGAACAGATGCCATCATTCCCTGGTGGTCCATCTGCACTGATGAAGTACTTGAGCGAAAACGTTAAATACCCTGTAGTAGCACAAGAGAATGGTGTTCAGGGACGTGTCGTTGTATCTTTCGTTGTAGAGAGAGACGGACATATCACGGACGTGAAAGTAGTTCGTTCTGTAGACCCCTCATTGGATAAGGAGGCTGCTCGTGTAGTAAGGAGCATGCCTGCTTGGATTCCTGGTAAGCAAAATGGTTCAGCTGTACGCGTGAAATATAACGTACCTGTTTCGTTCAAATTACAATAACATGAAGAGAAATATATCTTACATACTTGTAGGATTAACACTAATCACCTGTCTTTTGGCTTCTTGTAAAAATAAGAAGCCAAAAGATGGGAGAACAGATACTTATTCGTCAGGAGCAATCACTTTTGCTTCTGACGAAAGTTTTAGTCCAGTAATAGAAGAGGAACGCGAGCTCTTTGAATATACTTACCCAGATGCCAAGCTGACTCCCATCTATACAAATGAGTCAGAAGCCATCAACAAGCTACTGAAAGGAGAGGTTTGGATGGCGATTACCTCGCGTGATTTTAAGAAAGAGGAACTTGAAAGTCTAAAAGCAAGAAAACAATTTCCTCGCTCAGTTAGGTTCGCATACGACGGACTTGCATTAATTCAGAACATCAGCAACACTGATTCTTGTATCAGTGTTGACAACATAAAGGATATCCTTAACGGAAAAATTACACGTTGGAATCAAATCTATCCGAAATCCAAAATAGGAGAAATCACTGTAGTATTTGATAATCCAAACTCTTCAGCAGTTCACTTCGTAGAAGATTCAATTCTGGGAGGAAAACCAATTCTAAACAAGAATGTTGCAGCAGTAAAGAAGACAGCTGAAGTAATTAAGTATGTAGAAGAAAACAAAGGTGCTATCGGAATTATTGGAAGCAATTGGTTAAATGACAAACGTGACACTACCAACTTGACCTTCAAAAAAGAAATCCGCCCAATGGCGGTATCTTCTGTTCCAATCGCAAACGTTCAGAACAGTTGGAAACCATACCAATATTATATATTCAATGGGAGTTACCCTTTGGCACGAACTTTGTATATATTACTTAACGACACCCACATGGGATTACCCACAGGTTTTTCTAACTTCATTATATCACAAGACAAAGGACAAAAGATTATTTTAAAGACAGGCTTGTTGCCTGCATACGGAAATCTGACCGTAAGAAATGTTCGTGTATCCAATGAATGATTACAACAGATTTCTGAGAATTAAAAAACAAATCCATAAAGAAAAAGAGTATGAAGAGAATTAAATATTTATTGGCAGGAGCTCTACTCATGAGTATGTCGGCTCCAGTGATAGCACAAAGTGAAGACCAAGTTGCCATTAAACAAGCAACGGAGATTATCAAATCAACAAAGAACGATGTTGAAAAGGCATTAAAACCTATCTATAAGGCAAACAAAAAGAATCCTGCTGTGCTTGTTGGAATAGGAAGGGCATTCTTAGAACAGAAGAATACTGAAATGGCTATGAAATATGCCAACCTTGCTATGGAACGTGATAAGAAATATGCACCAGCTTACATCTTGGCAGGTGACGTTGAAGTAATGAAAGATGATGGCGGAGCTGCAGCAGGTTGGTACCAACAGGCTAAATACTTTGATCCCAAAAATCCAGATGCATATTTCAAATATGCAAACATCCTTCGTGGAAGAAGCCCTGAGGAAGCTGTTGCCAACTTAAATGATTTGCGCACTCAACGACCTGACATTGCTGTTGATGCATTGGCTGCAAGAATTTACTACAATTCAAATATGCTGGATAAGAGCATGCAATATTACGAAAAAGTAGATAAGTCAAAACTCGAAAATGTAGACATTACGAATTATGCCATGGCAGGCTATCTTTCTCAAAAACGTCAGAAGAGCTTGGATATGGCTTTATATGGACTGAGTAAGAATCCTCGTTACGCTGCATGGAACAGAATTGCATTCTACAATTACACGGACGAAGGTCAAATTCAAGATGCACTTAAATATGCCGATCGACTATTCAATGCTTCTGATAGTGCTGTAATCTCTGGATATGATTATACTTACTATGGTCAAGCATACTTGGGTGATAAGCAATACGAGAACGCTATTAAGATGTTCGAGAAGGCATTAACTGCAAATAAAGAGAATGCCGAGCTCTTAAACAATAATAAGAAGGGGCTCTCTGATGCTTACCTTGGTAAAGGCGACTTTGCTAATGCCATCAAATATTATGAAGATTATTTAGTGAATGTCCAGAAGCCTTCTGCTACTGACTTAGCTGGGTTAGGTTCTATCTATACGACCATGGCAGCCAGCCAAAAAGGAGAAGAACAAAAAGCTACTTATCTCAAAGCTGATGAGGTGTATAAACAATTAGGTGAAAAATTTCCTGCAAACATCGATTTTGCTAACTTCATGCGTGCACGTGTTAACTCCAACTTGGATCCTGAAACAAAACAAGGATTAGCCAAGCCTTTCTATGAGGCATTAGCCAAGTCGTTAAGTGAGAAGGCAAATCGTGATGATGTAGATAACACCAGATTGATTGAAACTTATAGATATTTAGGATATTACTATCTGTTACAAGGAAATAAAGCTACAGCTGACTCATATTGGAAAAAGGTTCTTGAACTTGATCCTAACAATGAGGTCGCAAAACAAGCTTTAGGAATGAAGTAAAAGAGAAATAACAAACCAAATAACGAGGGTGTGTCAAATATAAACGGACACACCCTCGTTATTTTTTATACGTATGTGCCAACTTGGCAGAATATTGCGTATTTATGGCTGGTTCTATAAATTACCACCGCACATAGTCATCAAATGTTTATGAAATGCGTTTTGTTATCTTTTGGCTTCTTTTTGGTTCAAAATGTAAGTTCGTTCAGTCGTGTAGCTCGCTACACTCCTTCACTCTCTTGCATTTTGACCTCAAAAATAAGCTCAAAATCTAACAAAGCTAATTTATAGAACCAGCCTTATCAAGATAAACTTATGATTGAACAACGCGCTATGGTATTCTCCGTTCTGAATTTATCAACAGTGACCAACATAAAACGAGACACTCAATCATTTCAAAGTGTCTCGTTACAAATCATTCTGTTATTGTTAGGATATCATATCGAAATGAGCTACCTAACACAGACGTTTACCGTTCTTATAAATACTGTTCTTTACTCAGGTAAAGAGATTGCCTCATTTGGGCAAACTTCTGCACATGTACCACACTCGGTGCAAGTGTCAGGATTGATAGAATAAATTTCACCTTCAGAGATTGCTCCTACTGGGCATTCATCAATACATGTACCGCATGCAATGCAGTCATTTCCAATTACGTAAGCCATAATGTTGTTTTTTGTAAATTAATGTTTTTGTATAAAATAGTACTTATCGAAATAACAGCTATTCCTCGCCGTGACTCGATTTTCATATCATCAAATTATATACGTTGTAGTTTTCTACATTTTAATAGTGCAAAGATACAGTAATTATTTCAAATACTTATCAATTACTATTATTTTTTATCACTTATCTTTTATTCCCCATTGACGAATTTCTCGTGCAAGTACAAAGTTTTTCACATAACTGGGTCTTTGACGATGACCGCAAAAGCTGTTGAAAGGATTTTTCAAAATAGGCTCATCCTCCTACCTCAATGCACATAATGTTTACAGAGGAGATAAACTAAAAAAAAGTGTTGAGCAACGAAAGATACAAATGCTTGCGATGCAGAATCTTCTACTTCCTATTTTTGTCAATATAAATGACAATAAAACTGTAATTGAAAAGTTGCGAAATAGAAAAAGACAAGAGTGAAAAAAGCTGTCTAAACAGCATTTTTGGACGAAAAAAGTGCTGTTGGCTCGCTGAAGCATTGAGTTAAGGCAACTATTACATGTAAATAACACCCTTACTGAGCCACAATTGAGGCATTAAAGCATTGTTACAACAGCATTTTTTGATGGTTTTTGGAAGCAGAAAAGGGACAAAAATGAGGCTTTGTGCGTACGATTTCGCATAATCACTTAACTAACAACGAGTTGCAAAACTATCGCATAACTCGCGTATTTGCGACCGAAAGTAAAGTTGGTTGCAAATATTCGAATTATAAACGTGTGCTTGTTAAATATTTTGACAATAATTACACCCCCATTTCATTGAAGTTATTACCACAAAGAGCGTGGTATAGATAGAAACCGCAAGGCTCATTTATTAACAAAAGGTCGCTTGCTGCCAAAAACAAAGATGTCCTTTTGTTTCAACAACAAATTGAGCAAAAACTGCAAATCCGATGGTTGGAAACTATGAACGCAGACGTTCACCAAATAAAACTAATTTGGCAAGAACACACAATGCGTTGATGCCGGCAGGTTTGTTTCACTCGCAGAACGTTGGCATTCGTTGTCTTGTGAGTTCATTCGCATCCTTCCTTTTGTTCATTGTTCAACAACATTGCCCATCATTGAAAGAGCCGTGTCGGCTAAAGAACTTGTGCCAATTAGCAATATGACGGTAGATTTTACGTTATTCCAACATGAAGAAGACAGTGCTTTGTACAATTCTATTTTTTGCCTCATGGGTTCAGTGCCTTGCACAGATAGACCGTGTCGTCCAAAATCGTCCCTACGCAGATTTACGCCCACTACACTTTGGCGTATTATTGGGTACTCATGTACAAGATGTTGAACTAAATAATGTAGGTATTCAACATCTCACACACGAAGACGGGAGTGTGTCAGAACGTCTCATTACCGTTGACCAAGATAGATGGGATGCAGGACTCACAGTGGGAGTACTCGCAGAAATGAGGCTCAGTAAGCACTTTCAGTTTCGCATTGCTCCTGCCATGTACTTCGGAAATCGTCACTTAACTTTCCGCGACTATGGTATGTTGGATAAAGAAGGAAAGCCAACGGAGCAGCGACAAGACATGAAAACCGCTTACATCTCCTCCGCTTTGGATGTCATCTTCGCTGCGCCGAGATTTAATAACCACCGACCCTATCTAATTACAGGGGTGAACCCTATGATTAACCTCAATGGGAAAAACGACCAGTTTGTAGTCCTGAAGCGTTACGATGTATTTGCAGAGATAGGCGTGGGGTGTGATTTCTATCTACAATACTTTAAGCTAAGACCTGAACTTAAATTTATGTTTGGACTCACCAACAGCTATGATAAAAATCATATCAAAGGTATCAAAGACAAGAACATGATACCTTACACCAACGCTACCAACGAAGCACGCTCCAAGATGATAGTCTTGACGTTTTATTTTGAATAAAGGCTATTGAACAAGTCAGGTTGATAAATAAAAATTTCAACGCTTTAGGCTTGCTTATTTCTTCTTGAATTGCAATAGCAACTTTCCTACATAAACAGCATGTTTCCCATTTTGATCAACAGGAATCTCTTTACCATCTAAATTCTTTACATATCTTAGAGACTGGAAATATGTATGAGAGTGTCCACCTAACAGCAGGTCAATGCCCCGAGTATGTGCAATTATACGTTGTTCGCTCATCCCCTTTTTCAACCAACCCATGTGCGATAAACAAATCACTAAATCACACTTGTATTTATCTTTTAAGAGAGAAGCCATTTGTTGCCCTACTTTGATAGGGTCTAAATACTTCACTCCCTCACACTTCTTCAAATCTACAAGTCCTTCCATCTCTGGCGAGAGTCCAAACACACCAATCTTAATCCCTTTGCGCTTCAGTATAATATATGGTTTTACCAAACCTTCACAAACTGTTCCCGTAAAGTCATAATTGCTGCATACGACAGGATAATTTAATTGTTTGATAAGACGTGCCAGGTTGTCCATTCCAAAATCAAACTCATGATTGCCAAGCACACCTGCATCATACCCCATTTCATTCATCAACTTTACCTCGACCTCTCCTTGATATAAGGTATAATAAGGCGAGCCCTGACTGAAATCGCCACTATCGAAAAGTAACAGCTGAGGGTCTTTCTTCCTTTCCTCTTTTAGCATCCCAATTCTTCGAATAAATCCCCCCCGCCCTGCAAGCATGGTATCTGCTAAGTTCGGGTTTAACGGATATATACAACTGTGGGTGTCGTTTGTGTGGAGAATAGTAAGACTCTTATTTTGAGCCACAAGTGTTGTCCCTAAACATAAGAGCACACTAACTAATATATAACGATAATTCTTCATTTCTAACTTTGGTAATTCTGGTTCAACTTACTCAACAACAATTCTTCCTTCAATAGCAGCATCAACCTCAAGCCCCTGTGCGTTGGCTTGTTGAAAATAATCCATAATAATAAATCGCACATTGTTTTGCTTATCTTGAGGCGACAACACCTGCGTTTTCTTCTTAAAGGCAACAAGTTTGTCATTTCCCTGCGCCAAGTAATCAAGAGTTGCTATACGGTACAAACGCTGTGGGTCAATGGGGTTTCCGTGAACTAAAGCCGACTTCAACTGTCCGTCTTTCGTAATTCTTAGTTCTACTCCATGACTCACACCTTCGCCACCAACCGAGGCAATTTGCTTAAAAAGCTCAAGCACTTGTTCACCTGTTAGTGTTAAGAAGCAAAGTTTGTTTTCAAAGGGTGCCACATCGACCACATCACCCTTCGTCACATCCCCTTTCACCAACGCTGCCCGGATACCTCCCATATTATATACGGCGAAATCAGGAGTCTCATGAAATGCTCTTCCGCCCCAAACCAAGATGTCCGACAATAGATTAGAAAGCGTACTTTCAGGTCGGTTCACAGACATGTCATGCTTAACTCGCCCTACAACAGGACTCATCAAACTATCTACCTCGTGTTTGTAGGGCCGCATCATGGCGTCTACTTTCTCATTACGAATGCCATCATACCGATGATCTACGAGTATTCGAGTTCGCTGAACGTTCGTCAACTGATAGTGCGATGCACACGATGATGCCATCAACGATATGAAAGCAAGCTCAAACAGCAATTTTGTTTTTCTCATTACAATTCTTATTTACCAATATTTATAACCCACAAATGCACAGGACTCATTACTCTTAGTCGTTTTTTATCTCGCCACTACTGAGTAGTTACCAAGCACATCGTTACATCTGAGGCTGAAAACGATTTAATGATAATGCAAAGATAGATTTTTTTGTAAGATTTCAAAAATAGTTTGAAGACAATATTCTCTATGTAAAAGCGATTTCTTCTTATCAAGGTAATTTTACACGTTCCTCCTTACACCGCACTTTCATCTAAAGGATTTTGTTGAACAACAATTCCGTTACGAACGACATCACAGATGATGAATGAAGCTTGGAGACTTTGTCCTCTTTACGAAACCGCAATAGTAATGTATTTAAGGCTGGTTCTATAAATTACCACCGCATATAGTCATTAAAATTTTATGAAATACGTTTTGTTATCTTTTGGCTTCTTTTTGGTTCAAAATGTAAGATTGTTCAGTCGTGTAGCTCGCTACACTCCTTCACGCTCTTGCATTTTGACCTCAAAAATAAGCTCAAAATCTAACAAAGCTAATTTATAGAACCAGCCTTAACTACGCTGTGTGCGTTTGAAAAAACGCGTCACTGCGACAGATTTGCTGTTGTAACAAAAGAAAAAAGGATAAACTTATATTATTTCAAAAAATTGTTGTAACTTTGCACCGCTTTTCGGCATAACCTCTGGAAGTAGAAGAGTTGCTGTTCATGTTGTGTTGGAACGACAAACAATATTTAATGACCAAATTAAAAATGGATTTAATTAAAGTTGCTGAAGAAGCATTTGCAACCGACAAAAAGTTCCCTGAATTCAAAGCAGGTGATACTATTACTGTCGCTTACAAAATCGTCGAGGGTACCAAAGAGCGTATCCAGCTGTATCGCGGTGTCGTAATAAAGATTTCTGGACACGGTGATAAGAAGCGTTTTACTGTACGCAAAATGTCTGGAACAGTGGGTGTAGAGCGTATTTTCCCTATTGAGTCGCCCAACATTGACTCGATAGAAGTGAACAAGCGTGGTAAAGTACGTCGCGCTAAGTTGTACTACTTACGTGGTCTTACTGGTAAGAAAGCACGTATCCAAGAAAGAAGAACTGTCTCCAACAAATAAGATTCAGGTCAAAAGTATTTTTAAGATAAAAAAGGTCGCAATCGTTGTTGCGACCTTTTTTATTTCACTTCGTCATCATCGTCGTAGTTCAGGTCTGCACTATTCTCACCATGCAAGGCGGCTTTTAAATCTTTCCAATTTTGAAAGCCCGCAAGGAGAGCCAATTTATCCAAAGTAGCTACAGACAGTTTCTCTTTTCTTTGTAGACAATCCCATAGTTTATGTACACCGCTCAAATTTGCACACAAACCATGTTTCGCCAATACATGTACGATTTTCTCATCTTCAGTCAACAGATTACCTGCTGTTTCTCCGACCTTTGCCTCCATTTCTTCTAACAGGTGCTTTATATCATGCAACATCATATTTAGAAATTAATTTAGTAGTATATGCAGAACCTTTATTTTATACATCCACTTGAAGTTAATCATTTGAATACTCTTCTCTTCTCGCTTAACACACAAATGAGCAAACAAAATTACAAAAAAATATGAATAAGAATAAATATTACACTGCAATTAACTGAAACAGTCCAGAAAGTTAAAACCAAAAGATAGCTTAACAGAACAGTTTGCTTTTTATATTTTTCCTATAAAGGAAATGCACTTTCTTTATTCCAGCGGACTTATATATCATAATTTTTATGTAAATTTGTAAACCATTAGAACATTTTCCGATATGAAAGAATTAGCATTAAAGTACGGTTGCAATCCCAATCAGAAGCCTTCACGCATTTATATGGAAGAAGGGGAATTACCAATAGAAGTATTAAATGGTCGTCCAGGCTATATCAACTTCCTTGACGCACTCAATAGTTGGCAATTAGTAAAAGAGCTGAAGGCTGCGACAAGTCTTCCTGCTGCTGCCTCTTTTAAACATGTCTCACCAGCTGGAGCTGCCATTGGACTACCACTAAGCGACACCTTAAAAAAGATTTATTTTGTCGACGATGTAGACTTTGAACTCTCACCCCTTGCCTGTGCTTATGCAAGAGCCCGAGGAGCAGACCGCATGTGTTCGTATGGCGATTTTGTTGCATTGAGTGACACCTGCGATGCAGCAACGGCATTGCTCATCAAACGTGAAGTGAGCGATGGCGTCATTGCACCTGATTATACACCTGAAGCTTTGGAGATTTTGAGAGAAAAGCGCAAAGGGACTTACAATGTCATTAAGATAGACCCAAACTATCAGCCGAATCCTATTGAACACAAACAGGTTTTTGGCATTACCTTTGAACAAGGGCGCAATGAAGTTAAACTTAATGACGATCGATTATTCGAGAACATCCCCACAGAACAGCAATCTTTGCCAGAAAATGCCAAGCGAGATCTTATCATTGCACTTATCACACTCAAATATACCCAGAGCAACAGTGTTTGTTATGTTAAAGATGGACAGGCAATTGGAATAGGAGCTGGGCAACAGAGTAGAATTCATTGCACCCGCTTGGCAGGTGACAAAGCAGACACGTGGTGGCTTCGCCAATGTCCCAAGGTCATGAACTTGCCATTCAAGGAGCATATCCGTCGTGCAGATAGAGACAATGCCATTGACTTATACATTGGCAATGAGGCGGATGCCCTGTTGAAAGACGGTGCTTGGGAACCTATCTTTACGAAAAAACCAGAGCCCTTGACCCAAAAAGAAAAGAAAGAATGGCTTTGCCAAAACACACAAGTGGCATTAGGAAGTGATGCATTCTTCCCCTTTGGAGATAATATTGAACGAGCTCACAAAAGTGGTGTACAATACATAGCACAAGCTGGAGGTTCTGTGAGAGACGATCATGTCATTGAGACTTGCAACAAATACGGCATCACAATGGCATTCACAGGAGTGAGATTATTCCACCATTAATTCATCAAACACAGTGGCATAAGTATCTTCGTATGAAGAACATCTAACAAGAAAGCAAGTACCACTGTTATCAATTTATATGTGTATGGACGATTTTGACGATATATTAGAAAACGGGATAGTCTTTCGCAAGCCTCCTAAAGAGAAAAAAGAGGACGGAAAGATTAAGACCAAAGCCAAGAAAAAGAAGTATATTACAGGAGCACATGGCAGTGGCTCTGCTCGCCAAAAAGCGAAATACCGCACACAGCGAGCCAATAGACATAAAGGGAAAGCGTGATATAAAGATATTGCATTTACTTCGGAGCGTTAGTCTTGTTACGCTTCGAAGTAATTTTTCCTAATTTAGTCAAGGTCAAGGTTACATCTTGTAAACTTCGCTTTGCATGGTCGAACAGTATATTTGGATTGTAACGCCGCCCTCTGTATTTTACTTCAAAATGCAAATGTGCGGTTGTTGCACGTCCTGTTCGCCCTGTTAATCCAATCACCTCACCAGCTTTCACTTTTTGACCCACCTTTACAAAGTTTTTAGATTGATGACTGTAAAGGGTTTCAAAGCCATATTTATGTTTTATTTTGATGCAGTTTCCATACCCATAATGTGGCCCTGACAACGTTACTACTCCATCAAAGGCTGCCACTATCTCATCATTCGGCTTGGTCTTCAAATCTACTCCGCCATGTCCTCGTCTGCCTCCGTAAGGACTTATCACCTTTGCACCAGGAAGAGGATAAGCCCATTGACCTGTTTTCCTCACTTCAGACAAGTTCAGTTGAAAAGAATTACTGTTCTTAAAAGGATTTTCTGGGTCGACTCCTGCACGCTGTTGCTCCTCCGTCACCACTTTCACATCAATGTGATGCCCCACTTTCTTAAACTGAAGCAATTGTGAATATAATTGATGACTCGCAGGACTGAGAATAATCGTTGGATTGATACGGGCACCATTCACCATGATTGAAAAGCGCAAAAATGAGCGTCCTGCACGTTCTCCAATAATTGCAATGGTCTGTCCTGCACGCACATGTTCACCCACTTTCACCAAATTCTGCACTTGATGACTATAAACGGTTTCCAATCCATTCTTATGTCGAATCACTAATACGGGTATTTGAGCTGCATTTCGCTTGGACAAGCGCACAGTACCATCAAACATCGCCTTCACCGCATCTCCCTTCGAGGTTCTGATTTCCAGTTCTTGCTGCGGCAAAAGGATACTCTTTCCCACAGGAAGTGGAAAACAATAATCTGTTGAAGGCAACTTTTTGAAATCAATATAGAATTGATCAGATTTGTCAAAGAGATGAGGTGTAGCAATACTCACCTGCTGTCGTTCTGCAGGAGTGAACTGTTCTGTATCGGGAGCAAAAGCCGACAAGCTCATGACCGAAGCTAAACTCAATATTAATTTTCGTAAAGGAAATTTCATTTCATTACCATTTTGGAGAGACATAGACAGATGCTACCATATTTCGGAATCACCTTTCTACCTGCTCATTCATTTAACAGAATACCATTATATATCCGTCCAGACGCCACTCCCAGCCGTCTTGCAGAAAAATATTGGTCTATCTGGTCGTACGTACAAATGCCTGTCTGTAAAATATGGTGCGCCTTTACCCCCTCCTCTATGAGTTGTAGACGATTGCATTCAGGCAAATCAAGGTGCCACTTCGTCTTCTTCACACTGATAGACGAAAGGGGGAAACCTGCTTTTGCAAATCTTTCAAACACTTCATCACCAACCTCAAAATTCTTTAAGGATATTCCGGGTCCTATACAAGCATACACATCAGCTACCGAGGTGTCATAAACCTGCCGCATCATGGAAAGAGTGTGCTGCACAATTCGCTGCACAGTGCCTCGCCAACCTGCATGAATGGCAGCAATAGCATGATGCTTCGTATCATATAAAAGCACAGGGATGCAATCGGCAGTAGACACACCAATGCAAACTTGTGGTACAGAAGTGATGAGCGCATCCACACCTTCTAACAATAAGTGCTGTGCAGATGGTGACAAAGAAAAGAAATCTTTTTCGATAACCCTTGTCTCGACACCGTGAACTTGATGTGGCAACAAAAGACGGTCAGCACTTAACTGGAGTTCGGCACAAAGAGCTGCTCGATTAGACTGTATGGCTTTCGGTTCATCTCCACAATAAGGATTGATGTTAAACGAACTGTAACAACCCTTACTGACGCCTCCGCTCCGTGTGGTAGAAAAAACTTTTATTTGCTTATGTAATGGGAAATAAGTGAGCAGAGGTGTGGGCAAATCTTTTTGTTGCGCATCAGACATCTTCGTACTCATAATCCTCCAAGTCTTCGATGTCTTGATTGTCATTGTCGTTTATTGGAGTTATTTCCTCCACCTCACCCTCGGCAATGAGTTCCGAAGCCATTTTATCCATCTCTTTGTCCCGATGAATCAAATTGTCTTCTGCAATAATCCCCTGCAGTTTATTACTCTCGCTATTAAGTTCTTTCCACAAAACATCCTTCAGTTCATCCAATCCCTGACCTGTCACAGCAGAAATAAACACAACGGGCAAATCAGTAGGAAGAGTGTCGTGCAGCATCTCGATCAGTTCTTGGTCTAACAAGTCACATTTTGTCACTGCTAAGACACGGTGTTTGTCCATCATATCAGGGTTGAAGGTACGCAGTTCATTGAGCAATATTTCATATTCCTTCTTAATATCATCAGTATCACCAGGTACCATAAACAGTAACAAGGAGTTGCGCTCAATATGTCTCAAAAAACGCAAGCCTAACCCCTTCCCCTCACTCGCACCTTCAATGATGCCTGGAATATCTGCCATGACAAACGAATGATGATCACGATATTCCACAATGCCCAAAGATGGTTCAAGGGTAGTAAACGGATAATTGGCTATCTTAGGCCGTGCACTCGATAAAGAGGAAACCAAGGTAGACTTTCCTGCATTGGGAAAACCAACCAATCCCACATCTGCCAACAATTTAAGTTCTAAGATAACGGTCATTTCTTGCATGGGCTCGCCAGGCTGTGCATAGCGTGGAGCCTGATTGGTGGCTGTTCTAAACTGGAAATTTCCAAGTCCTCCTCGCCCACCTTTCAACAATAATACCTCCTGTCCATGCTCGGTCACATCGCAAATAAACTTACCATTTTCAGCATTATACACCACAGTACCACAAGGAACATCAATATATATATCCTTTCCATCAGTGCCATGACACTTGTCTTTACCTCCATTTCCACCATGTTCGGCAAAGATATGTCGGTCGTACCGTAAATGTAGAAGCGTCCAGTAATTGTGGTTACCACGAAGATAGATGCTTCCTCCCTTACCTCCGTCACCACCATCGGGTCCGCCATTGTAGTTGTATTTAACATGACGAAGGTGCATAGACCCTCGACCGCCTTTTCCCGAACGACAATAAATCTTTACGTAATCAACAAAATTAGACTCCATGAAAACATGATTTAGGGTAAGACAACAAAACATGAAATATGACTATCCTTCAAATTCCTCAGTTCTTTGAACTTGAATGATAGTCATATTAAAAGTCAATTATAAAGCTTCAACGACAGCACAAATATCTGCTGTGATTCTATCCAACTCGCCTAAGCCATCAATGTGGTGATGTATCGCTTCTTGCTTGTACCATTCTATGAGCGGAGCTGTTTGTGCATGATAAACACCTAAACGTTTTTTAATCGTTTCTTCATTATCATCACTGCGACCACTCTGCTGCCCACGCAACAACAATCGCTTCATTAATTCATCTTCTGGCACATCCAGTTCTATCATAGCAGCTACATGATGCCCGCGTTTTGCCAACATTTCTTTCAATGCCTCAGCTTGTGGAATTGTTCGGGGAAATCCATCGAAGATAACTCCCTTATGATTTTTACCAAAACTATCATAAACACTGGCAAGGATATCAATCATCAACTCATCAGGAATCAGCTGCCCTTTGTCAATAAATTCCTTGGCTGTCTTTCCCAAGTCCGTACCATTCTTGATTTCGCTACGCAACACATCTCCCGTAGAAATATGTTCCAAACCAAATTTTTCAATGAGCTTATCGCTCTGTGTGCCCTTTCCTGAACCGGGAGCACCAAAGATTACTATATTTTTCATTCTTCTACTATTGTATAAATATCTCGTAAATTTCTTCCTAACTGGTCATAGTCCAAACCATACCCCACAATAAAATCATTAGGTATCTCCATGGCTACGTACTTAATATTAAGTGGTGCTTTGAGCTTACCAGGCTTCAACAACAAAGTACAAATGTCTAACGAGGCAGGACTACGTGTACCCAATTTTTCTATCATACGCTTCATTGTAGCACCCGTGTCTACAATATCCTCCACAATAATGACTGCACGATTTGTAATATCTTCATTAAGACCTATCACCTCTTTGATTTCACCCGTGGAAGCAATACCTTGGTAAGAGGCCAGCTTCACAAAAGAAATCTCACATGGTATGGTGATATAACGCATCAAATCGGCTGCAAAGATGAAAGAGCCATTTAACACCGCCAACAAAAGCGGATTTTTTCCTTCAAAATCGCGGCTAATTTGGTTGGCAACCTCCTTTACACGGCGTAACAGGTCGGTCTCTGGAATGAACGTCTTAAACGTCTTATCTTTAATCGTAACTTCACTCATGGATGGTATGATTTATATTTAGAAAGCACAAAGTTACTAAAAATATCATGAAGTTGCGAAGCTCATAGGCATTAATTAGTATAATTTAAAATCTATCTATCATCTACAAAATATTGATTTCCATAACCTTTTGACACATTCAAAATCTTTTGTTAAACAGCAAACATAGAGAGATATAATCTTCATTTGTACCCTTTCCTCGGTAAGAATAGCCATCAACATTTCTAACCCATAGAGTTACCTGCATAGAATAATGGAGGAAAGGGCTTACCTTTTTGCAATAATGTTATTAAGCCAATAGGATAGAGAAACAGAGAGTCTTCTTCTTGTTTAACTTTCTATTGGAAACGGCGTAAAGGCAGTGCTGAGTTTCCCTATATGAGGATTTCCATAACAAGAAAAATGATAAAGGGCATTTTTTGAAGAAATTAACTAAAAATAGGAAATACCAATCCCACCTTATTATATTATTTTTGTATTTTTGCAGTAATGAAGATACTAACAAGTGCTCAAATTCAAGAGCTTGACGATTATACCATTGCACACGAGTCCATTAAAAGCATTGATTTGATGGAGCGTGCGGCGCAGGCATTGAGCCTCGCTATCATGAATAGCTGGACGACAACATCGCCCATGGTAGTCTTTGCTGGTCCTGGAAACAATGGGGGTGACGCATTGGCTGTAGCTCGGATATTGGCAGAGAACGGATATTCCATTGATGTGTATTTGTTTAATATTAGCAACAAACTATCCGAGAATTGTGCTGTCAATAGAGTTCGATTGAAAAATCACCCAAAGATTACCCATTTCACGGAAGTTACGCTCAATTTTGAACCTCCTACTTTGGAAGCTAACACCGTTGTCATTGACGGATTGTTTGGAGCAGGACTTAACAAACCACTCACAGGAGGCTTTGCATCACTGGTAAAATATATCAACCAATCGCCTTGCAAGGTGGTAAGCATTGACATGCCTTCAGGACTCTTACCCGAAAACAATGCTTTTAATGTTCGGACAAATATCGTGAAGGCAGATGTAACGCTCACGCTTCAGCACAAAAAGTTGTCCATGATGATGGCGGACATGCAACCCTATATTGGACAAGTAAAAGTGTTAGACATTCAACTTTCAGAAGCTTTTACCCAGCAAATTGATGCCAAATACAACATTGTGGAAGAACATGAAGTGGTTGAGAAGTTGCTAACACGTTCTGAATTTGTACACAAAGGCGACATGGGCCATGCACTATTAGTGGCTGGCAGTTACGGTATGGCTGGTGCTGCAACACTCGCCACTCAAGCTTGTCTGCGAGTAGGCGTGGGAAAAGTGACCACTCACATTCCTAAACATCTTCTTAATATTCTCCAAATATCAGTTCCAGAAGCCATTGTGAGTGTGGATCCTGAAAAAGAACACTTCACCGAACCCGTAGACACAGACCCTTTTGATGCTTTAGGTATAGGTCCTGGATTGGGACAACACGAGAACTCTGCCATCGCCATGATTGCACAAGTAAGGCGTGCGCAGTGTCCCATTGTTGTTGATGCCGATGCTCTGAACATGTTAGGTACACATCGAGCATGGATGCAACAATTGCCCAAGAACATTATTCTTACTCCTCATCCCAAAGAGTTTGACCGACTGGTTGGAAATACAAGTGCTGACAGTTACGAAAGACTCGCAAAAGCCTGCGAATTGGCAGAACGGTTGCACGGCTTCGTGCTATTGAAAGGGCATTATACCGCACTGTGCCAGCCTAACGGAAAAGTATTCTTTAACTCAACAGGCAATGGGGGCATGGCAACTGCAGGTTGTGGAGATGTCTTAACGGGCATCATCACAGGACTATTGGCACGCGGATACCGTCATGCAGACGCATGCATCGTAGGTATGTATCTTCACGGATTGGCGGGCGATTTGGCAGCACAAGAAATGGGAAAAGAGAGTATGATTGCGGGCGATATCATTCGCTGTATACCACAGGCATTCATGAAATTACAGGCATTGCATTGAGGTTTGACACACATCCCTCATGAAACATGATTTGAAATATGAAAAAAACATTTTTATCCACCCTATTTTTAGCATTGAATATCATTGCGCTTTGGGCACAAATTCCTACAGAAGGTGTAACCTACTTCCTACCCAAAACAGCTTTGCGTTTTTCCGTTCTGGTAGAGAAAACAACATTTACACCTGGAAAGTACGCACGCTTTTCAGAAAGATACCTCAAAACACCTGTGAAAGATACGCCCACCACGACCTACAGAATTGTGGGTACTAAAATGAACACCTATGCCGTACCCGACTCCTCTAAGCAGTTTACTGCAACGATTGATAAGAAGCATAGTATCATCAGCGTGAGCAGAGATCAAAATGGAGTAATCATGGCGGTGAACAGTGAGCCAATGCCTGTGGAGAAGGTTACATCTTTTCAGTCAGCACCCAAATCAGTAGCTATTGACCCAGCTAAATACATGACCGCTGAAATATTGGCTGCTGGCAGCAATGCCAAGACGGCAGAACTCATTGCACAGGAGATATACGATATCAGAGACAGCAAAAATCAACTCTCAAGGGGCGAGGCAGACTTCATGCCCAAAGATGGCGAACAACTAAGAATCATGCTGGACAACCTCAACACGCAAGAAAAAGCCATGTTGCAGTTTTTCCAAGGCACCACGATTACCGACACTGTCGAAACTATTGTGGACTATGTCCCTGTCAAAGGAACCGAACACGACTTGCTGTTCCGCTTTTCCAAGTATTTGGGAATGGTGGACAAAGACGACTTGGGAGGTACACCTTATTATATAAGTATCAAAGATGAAGAAATCATCCCCGTACTCTCGCTGCCCGATGAGAATACAAAAAAAGACAAGAACAATGTGGGTATCAATGTAAACCTGCCAGGAAAAATCAATATTACACTTTTGAAAGAGGAACAACCCTTGTCATCTTTCGAAACCTACGCTGCACAATTCGGTCGCATAGAGAACATTAGCGGAAGACTGTGGGGGAAGAAATTTACTACACATTTGGTTCTAAACCCAATAACAGGCAATGTAGAAAATATCAAAATAGAAGCCTTAGACTAAACCAAGAGTGAAAGACGAGTTAAACATTAAAAAATGTTGTATCACTTGGGGATAACAAATTAAAATGTTAACTTTGCAATAACTATCAAAGGTATTAGTAAACCAACTTTATAAAAATAAAAAATATGGTAGATTACAAATCATTAGGACTCGTGAACACTCGCGAGATGTTTAAGAGAGCCATCAATGGCGGATACGCTATTCCTGCTTTCAACTTTAATAACATGGAACAGTTGCAAGCCATTATCAAGGCTACTTCTGACCAAAAATCTCCTGTTATCTTACAAGTTTCTAAGGGTGCACGTCAATATGCCAACCAAACATTACTTCGCTATATGGCACAAGGTGCTGTAGAGTACGCTAAAGAATTGGGTTGCAAGCATCCTGAAATTGCACTCCACTTGGATCACGGAGATTCATTTGAGACCTGCAAGAGCTGCGTTGACTATGGTTTCTCTTCCGTGATGATTGATGGTTCATCACTTCCTTACGAGGAGAACATTGCATTGACCAAGAAAGTTGTAGAATATGCTCATCAGTTTGATGTAACCGTAGAAGGCGAACTCGGCGTTTTGGCTGGTGTAGAAGATGAGGTAGTTGCAGAAGAATCTCATTACACTAAGCCTGAAGAGGTTATCGACTTTGTTAGTCGTACAGGCGTTGACTCGTTGGCTATCTCTATAGGTACCTCACACGGTGCATACAAGTTTAAACCAGAGCAGTGTACACGTGACCCGAAGACAGGCTTGTTGGTACCACCTCCATTGGCTTTCGACGTATTGGACGAAATTATGGAGAAGCTTCCTGGATTCCCAATCGTACTTCACGGTTCTTCTTCTGTACCACAGGAGTATGTAAAGATTATCAACGAAAATGGCGGAAAACTGCCTGATGCAGTTGGTATCCCAGAGGAGCAGTTGCGCAAAGCTGCGAAGAGTGCTGTTTGCAAGATTAATATTGACTCAGACTCTCGTCTTGCTTTCACCGCTGCCGTTCGCAAGGTATTCAACGAAAAGCCAGGAGAATTTGATCCACGCAAATACTGTGGACCAGCTCGCGACTTGATGACAGAGCTTTACACACACAAGATTGTGAATGTTTTAGGCTCTAATAACAAGTTAGCTCAACTCGACTAATTGTCATTGAAGATGAAGAGATAACCATGCATTGTGAGCATTGTCAAGCATGGAATCGTCTTTTCGTCAAGTAGTACGATAGCACTTACCTCCATTGAGTTAAATACATCGTACAGCATTAGATAAAAGCGGGATCAACATTGTTTGATACCCGCTTTCTTTTCAAATCCATGTAAGCACTCTACTATAAATGAGGAAATCTATTATCATGACGGGAATGATGATTTGATAATGTTCTAAATATGGTACGCCTTATTTTTCTATCCGATTTTACAGAAGCCTACGCCCACCATTTACTGCAGGGAATTTTAACCTATGCCAAACAAAAAGACCAAGAAGCATGGGTCGTTTGTCGCATGCCTCCTTCTTATAAAGAAACTTATGGCATAAAAGGCGTTGTTGAATGGGCAAAGAAATGGGAAGCAAATGCTATTATCGGACGATTCAACCATGATGACGACATCGATTTGTTTCGCAGAAATGGAATCATTGCAATAGCACAAGACTTTAAGCGAAGATTTAATAACATTCCAAATATCACCAGCAATTATCACGATACAGGAAGATTGGCTGCCCAGTTTTTTATAGAAAAAGGCTACAAGCATTTTGCATTTTACGGTTACAAAGATACAGTATGGTCTGACGAACGATGTGAAGGATTCTACGAAGGCATTAAAGAAGCTGGGTACAGCAAAAACTTTTATACGTATACCAATCAACAATTGGAAACGCTTTGGTATTACGACACTACCCCATTATTAAATTGGTTAAACCAACTCCCACAACAAACAGCCGTCTTTTGCTGTGATGACAACCAGGGAAATAAAATCACTGAAATTTGTAAAAGTAACAAAATCCAAATCCCAGAACATCTTGCCGTATTAGGAGTAGACAATGATACGACCCTTTGCGAACTGTCCGATCCTCCCCTCTCAAGTATTCATTTAGATATTGAAGCTGGTGGTTATGAAACTGCAGAACTCATCATGAATCTCATGAAACAAAAGGATTTTCAGCCACAAGATGTAATCATCAAGGCTATCTCCATCATCAATAGAGCATCAACCAACAGCTTTGCAACCAATGATATGTACATCAATGAAGCGTTGGAATTTATACACAGCAACTTAGATAAAGCCCTGAATGTGACAGACTTGGTTAAAAAGCTGCCACTATCAAGGAGATTGCTCGAGATGAGATTTAAAAAGGTAACAGGAAGATCGGTTTATAATTATATCATCTATAACAGAATAGAAGAGTTTGCGCGAAAAATTCATGAAACAGACAAACCCATCAATGAAATCGCCACAGAGATGGAGTTTTACAACTACAGTAACTTGGTACAACAATTTAAGCAAATCAAAGGTTGTACACCTACTGAATTTCGCAAAAGAAACAAAGCATACGACTTGTAACAAGTTACATTTCATTGCATAAACACTCATGACGGTCTATTATTTGCACAACTATTGCACAACGAACAACACAAAAAAGACAAAAACATAATTTGTTCAGAAGTGTAGGATTGTTGTACTTTCAGTAAATTCATACACCGCTCTTTTGTCCTGTTATTTTACCAAAAAACGGTCATTGAAAATCTTCAAAATAGAAAATTTTAATAGGCAAACCATCCACAAAAGTACCCTGATTTGAGCAAAAAAAACGTCTTTTCAAGTTAGAATATTGACTTAACGCTCTTGGAAACACTCTTTAAGGGTGTTATTCACATGCTTCAGCACCATTAAAGCATGCAAATTGCAGGCTTATCTCAATGCTTTAGGCGCCAAGAAAGGGTAAAAATAGGAAAGAAAAGAGATGTTACAAACGTAACATCCTTAACTACAACGAATTATGAAACTCGCTCATTTTTCGCGTATTTGCGACCAACTTTGCCGTTGGTTGTTAATACGCGAGTTATGAGAGGCACTTTGTAAAGAAAATTCAGCATCTATTATCCTTCTTTACAGCGTGCCACCAATGGTTCATATTCTGCCTTTTGGAGGCTTTTCATTGTAAAAATATCATCCTTCAATGAAAGAGCCGTGTGTTATTTGACGTGTTTACGCATTTTCGATATTAAAATGCGCAAATACGTATCTACATTCAATAGAAAAGTACTAAATTCGCAACATTGAACCAAAGGTCTTAAAATCTAATAAGAAGTTTTCAATAATAAAAGAGAAATACAAGCAACTCATTTATTACGAATAGATTACAAAACTATGAAAAGAACAAGAACCGTATCTATTTTTACCCACTTATGCTAAAAATATAAGCTACGCTAATTATCTTTGCATGGCAAAAAGAGAAATCTAAAACAATTATACTATCACTATTAATTTCAACTGCATGAAGAAGTTTATTTTTTCAGTAGGCAACAAAAACAAGCTGTTCAAAGTCACCGCTTTAACGGCATTGACACTGTGTTTGCCTGCTATGGCATCTGCATATAATGCAAATGCAAACAAGGTAGAGATGAGTCAGCAGAAAGCTGACCAAATTACAGGTACCGTAACTGATACTAATGGAGAACCAGTTATTGGTGCTACCATTAAAATTGTAGGTAGTAGCAACGGTACTGTCACAGACGTAAATGGTAAATTTACACTCAGCGTTGCAAGAAATGCTGAACTGCAGATTTCATCTATTGGGTATGTTACTAAAAAAGTAACAGTAGTTAGCAATAACTTAAATGTTGTTTTGGCAGAGGATCGTGCTTCCCTTGATGAGGTAGTTGTATTAGGCTACGGTGCTGGTCAGCGCAAACAAGACCTTTCTGCCTCTGTAGGTGTGATTAATAATGCGGATAAACTATCCGTTCGTCCAGTCAGCTCTACGGAGGGTATGCTGCAAGGTCAGTTAGCAGGTGTTACTATTACAGCCAATGGAGGTGACCCTACTTCTGCACCAAACATTGTTATTCGCGGACAAGGCTCCATGAATGGCGACAATGTGCTGTGGGTTGTAGACGGCATCCCAGGCGCTCCTATTCCTTCTATGAATGACATAGAGTCAATTGTTGTACTGAAAGATGCTGCATCAGCAGCCATCTATGGTGCACAATCGGGAGCTGGAGGCTGCGTGTTGGTAACAACCAAGAAAGCCAAAGAAGGAAAAGTGAGCTTGAGTTATGACGGTTTATATGGTTTCAGACAAGCTACCAACCTGCCCAAAGCACTCACTGCAGAAGAGCAAATCAAACTAGCTAATATCTCGTATAAGGCAGCAGGACTGGATACTCCTATTGGTTGGGATACAAAAGTGAATCCTTATATCGCCACCAATCGTACAGACTGGATGGACGAAGTATTTAGAAATGCTTTCTACCAAAGACACAACGTGGTTATCAACACAGGTACCTCCTCGGCAAGAAGCCGGTTGAGTTATGCCTATGACGGCGATGACGGTGTATTGATTGGCACATTTAACAAGAGACACACCATACATTATAACGGTCAGTTCGACATTAACAAATGGATAACCATTACTGAGGATTTCACTTGGCGCAACTCGCAAATGCGCGGAGCCAATACTGCAAATCCAGAAGGTGGTGTCATTATGAACGCATTACACATGCCTTCGAGTGCCAGTGTTTACAATCCAGACGGAACCTATGGCGGCGTTTCAGAGCCTGGTAACGGTTACACCGACATCCATGGTGATGCTATCAACCCTGTGCGCATACTATGTGCCAGCAATGCTTATAACAAAACGAGTGATATGTGGTCAACCACCTCACTACAACTCCATGACATTGTTCCAGGATTGAAGTTTACCAGCAGATTTTCTTTCAACATTGAAAACAACTTCTATAAGGAGTTCAACCCTATGCGTCCTGAGTCTGGTAAGCCACAACTATTTAACGAGATGAACGAATCGGCTTACAGATATAAAAAATGGATGACAGAAAATACGCTGACTTACGATAATGCCTTTGGGAAACACAACCTGGGGCTTTTGTTATCTACAACAGCCAACAAGTTGGTACAACGAGGTGTTAGTGTGTATGCACGTGGTTTCTCGGACGAAACTCCTGCTCTACAATATTTGGCATACGCTGGAACTACCACACCAAAAGACTATCTCATTGGTCCTGATGCAAACGTAGCTTGCATTGCACGTGCTTCTTACTCATACGATGATCGTTATTTCCTAACAGCATCATGGCGTAGAGACTACGCAGGTCGTCTGCCTAAGGATAATAACTATGGCGACTTCCCTGCTTTTACAGGTGCATGGAAAATCTCAAATGAAAGCTGGTTCCCTAAAAATAAAAATCTAAACTTACTGAAACTTCGTGCTTCCTGGGGACGCGTTGGTAATCTTGGCTCCATTGGCTATGGTTACAAAGCTGCACAACTGTCATCATCGGTATGGTCAGAAGGTGCACAGTACGGCGTTACAAGTAACACCTTATGGGGAACCCTCATATATAATGGTACAGCATTAAATCCATCGTTGACTTGGGAAACATCCGAGCAGTGGGATTTAGGTTTGGATGCAACCATGTTCAACAACAGACTGTCTTTAGGATTTGACTATTTCAACAAGCGCACCTACAATCTTATACAACAACAATCTGTAGGTTGGCCATCGACAATTGGACTTGATGCCATGCTTGTTAACTTAGGAGAAGTTAAGAACGAAGGTGTGGAAGTGCAAGCCGCATGGAACGATCAGGTGAACAAAGACTTCTCTTATTATATCAATGGTAACTTTGCGTGGCTGAAAAACCGTGTTACCGACACTGGTACTCATGATGAGAATGGTAATCCAGGCATCTGGGTTGGTGACGTTTACGGACATAATGACTTCAAGACCCTAACGAATCTTTTCCAGACAACGCAAGGACAAGCTCTTAACTCGTTCCACCTCATTAAGACAGACGGTATTTTCCAAAGTGATGAAGAAGCTGCAGCATACGTTGACAAAGATGGAAAACGGATTCAACCCAATGCTAAGGCTGGTGATTTGAAGTTTGTTGATGCGAACAACGATGGAAAGATTGACGACAAAGACCGGCAATATTGTGGTAGTTCTATGCCAAAGACGACCTATGCGCTCACAGCAGGATTTAATTGGAAAGGGCTATCTGTAAGTGCTATGTTCCAAGGTGTGTCTGGCGCTCAGGCGCTCTTTGTAGGAAAGGGCCTCACGCTGAGCGACACAGAGGGTAACTTCAACCGCTGGAACAAGATATTGGATGCGTGGTCTCCTGAAAACAGAGGAAGCGACATTCCACGTATTTCGAAGAACGATCCTAACGGTAACTTCACAACTTCTTCGGATTGGTACTTGGAAGATGCATCCTACTTGCGCTTAAAGAACCTAACCATAGGATACGACTTTACAGACTTTATCCGGAAATGGGGACACCTGAACGATCGTAAAAGCTCGCTCTACGTATATTTCAGCGCAGAGAATGTTTTCACCATCACCAAGTATTCGGGCATGGACCCAGAGGTGGGTGGCTTTGACACGATGAAATATCCTCTGTCAAGAGTATTTTCATTAGGTGTAAAGATTACTTATTAAAACCAAACAGCTAAGAATTTATCATTATGAAAAAATATATTTCAATTATCACTGTTGTAGCTGCTGTGACTTTTACATCGTGCAGCGACTTTCTTGACGTACAGCCAGAGGGAAAGCCAACAACTGAAAACTATTTTGCCAATGACCAACAAGCCATTGATGCCATTGACATGTTGTACGGAAGGTTGCACCAAGAGAATGTTTTTGGCCGTGAATTCTTCTGGGAACAAGGCGGCGGTCAGGATGTTGTATGGGGACGCACGCGAGGCTATGGCACGTTAGCAACCTTGAAATACAGCGGTGACGAAAGTCCATTAAGAGACACTTTCGAGCAATTTTATAACCAAATGGCAAGAGCCAACTGGGTCATTGTAAAGTTACTGAACAAGGAAAAACAAACCAAATTGACTCCAGTAGAGAGCCGCTCGTTAGGTGAAGCTTTGTTTGTACGTGGAATGTGCCACTTCTATATCGCATACCGCTATGGTACTGATAAACAGGGTGTGCCATTTGTACGCTACGAAGATTTTGAAAATGGCTATGACAACAGCATTCCAAAGCAAAGTGCAACGGTCATGGACGATTACAAGATGATTATTGAAGACATGGACAAAGCCATACAATATCTTCCTACGGTTGATCAATACGATGACAATAATAAGGGTCGTGCACACCAAGCTGCTTGTGTAGCATACAAGGCAAAGACTTACGCATATTGGGCTTGTTGGGACAAGTCACAGTGGAAACATGTTGTTGCTTGTGTTGATGAACTGGAAAACAAATATGGACGCGGTCTTGCTTCTACCTATGATGAGGTATTTACCTCAGACATGAGCAAATTCTATGGGAAAGAATATCTATGGGGTGTGCCTGGCTATGGCGGTCAAACACCTGGTGGAATTGAATTCACAGGCGTTGTTTTGGAAAACAAAGGATGGGGTGTCTATAACGGATGGGGACAAAACAAGCCCTCATACGAGATCTACGAAGAGCTGATGAAAGACGGCAAAGACAACGTACGCTTGAAACGTACTCTGTTAGAGTACAATCAAGAGTTCAAATTCTTTGGAAAAACCAGAAAATTCTTTTCTGCATCTGACGTAGAATCGGGCTTCATGTGCAACAAGTATATGCAAGCATTCGAACCAAAAGACTGTGTAGAGAAAGGAATGGTTAGTGGCAACGGTAACTGGCCCACTACTCGCATCATGTTCCCGTTAATTCGTATGGCAGAAATGTATCTGTTCCGTGCAGAAGCCAACATCATGATTGGCAACGCAGCTGCTGCCGCCAAAGATATTAATAAGGTGCGAAATCGCTCAAACCTCGCTTCACTCGACCACAATCCTACAATGATGGATATCTATCACGAACGAAGATGTGAACTTACCTTCGAGTTTTACGATGCTCTCTATGACTTAAAGCGCTGGCACAAGAGCTGTCCAGAGCTCAAAAACGTTACTGCCAAAGCATTGACTAGTCAACCTCGTGTTCGTAAGTACAAGGATCGTTCTAATCCTGAATCATCCTTTGAGATTGTACCTTATGCAGATAATCAGGATAGGATTACTACTTACGACGACCACCTCATTGTGTTCCCATATCCAAGTAAGGTAATCACTGAATCGAATGGGCAACTAAAGCAAAATGAGGGATACAACTAATTCTATCCGTCGTTAATATAGAAGATAGTCTATCCTTTCCACAAAAAAGGATAGACTATTTTTATAAATATTTTGTACTTTTGTAAATCTAAGAAATTATATTTAATGAAACGTCAAATTCTGCTATTAGTAGCACTATTAGTAAACGCTTACGCGGGCTTGTTTGCACAAAATACCAATATGCAAACATACACCATGGAGCATCCATACAAGGTAGAAAAGCTCAAGGCTCCCAAAGGTAAAAAAGTAAAAAATGTTATTTTAATGATAGGCGATGGCATGTCGCTGATGGATGTCTATTCCGCTTGGGTGTGCAATCGAGGATGTTTATGGCTCGACAATGCACAATACATTGGACTGTCGGCTACCCATTGCACCGATAAACTCATCACCGACTCGGGCGCAGGTGGCACAGCATTGGCAACAGGACACAAAACAAAATACCATGCCGTAGGGGTTGACCCAGAAGGAAAACCGCTTACAACAATCATAGATCTTGCAAAACGAAAAGGCAAAGATGCGGGAATTGCTGTAACATGCCGCTTATGGGATGCCACGCCTGCCGACTTCTGCTGCCATAACATTAACAGGGACAACGAACAAGAAATTGTAGCCGACTATCCAACCAGTGGCGTTGACTTTGCTTTTGGTGGTGGAGCCAAATACTTCACAAACAGGAAAGACGGTCGCAACATCTTCGAAGAGCTGAAAAATCAAGGTTACTACATTGCCAAGACGTGGGAGGAATTAGAAAAATGGGAAAGCGGAAAGGTGTTCTGCGTGCCTTACGAGGTGGATACTCCCCTGCCTGATGAGCGTGGTGACTTGCTTGCTCGCGCTACCATGAAAGGCATCAGCTTGATGAATCAAAACAAGAACGGCTTTTTCATGATGGTTGAAGGGTCACAATTAGACGACTATGGACATTTTAATCAACTGGATATGCTCATGAAAGAATTGCACGACTTTGACCGCACCATCGGTGAAGTCATGAAATGGGCTGCCAAAGATGGTGAAACGTTAGTTGTCGTAACTGCTGACCATGAAACGGGAGGTCTTACTTTGCACGGGGGTGATTTAGCAACTGGACGCATTGAAGCAAAATTTGCAAGCACTGGTCACACTGGCGTTATGGTTCCCGTATACGCTTTCGGTCCTGGTGCAGAAGAATTTACTGGATTCATGGACAATACAGAAATATTCTGGAAGATCAAAAAACTAATGCGACTATAATTGAGGCTTGCACTATTCGTCTCAAAAGTCGGTCAATACTCGAAATTATACCTACCAGTCACACAAGATACAAGCAAAAAAAACTGGTATGTACTATCAAGAAATCCTATCGCAAGATAACTTATCAAAGCTTACATCATCAATTATGCTGAAAAAACTTAATCAACTTCTTCTCTTCCTCGGTATTATGTTGCCACTGAACATAATGGCACAAAACCTAATATCGTCGGGGTCTCCTCTGTACAAACTACCTTACAAGAATACCTACGTCATGGAAACGTTAGTGGCAGAGAACAGTTTTCGTACGGCTAAGGTTGAGAAGACCCAACCAGGAACCTTTGCACAAGCCAAAAAAGTGTTGCCATCTCCCTATTGGGAAGGGCACAACAAGGAAATAGAGATGTACTGGAAGGCATGGGAAATAGGGATTAAAAACATCTGTCAGCCGTTAGATGACTCTGGATTTGTAACCAGTTATATCGCTCCAGCCTACAACGGAAACATCTTTATGTGGGACAATGCCTTTATCACAATGTTCTGTCGATATGGTAAAAACTTCTTCCCATTTCAGAAAAGCTTAGATAACTTTTATGCCAAGCAACATCCCGATGGCTTTATTTGTAGAGAGATACGTGCCGATGGTAGCGATTGTTTCGGTCGATACGACCCTACCAGCACGGGGCCCAATATTCTGCCATGGTCCGAATGGCTGTATTATACGCAGTTTGGCGATGACAATAGGCTCAACAAGGTATTCCCTGTACTGGCGGCATACTACAAGTGGTTAAAGCTAAACCGTACTTGGCGCAATGGTACTTATTGGTCGAGTGGCTGGGGAACGGGCATGGATAATATGCCACGAGTACAAGACGGATACAACACCATCTACAGTCATGGACACATGATATGGTTAGATGCCTGCTTGCAACAAATCATGGTGGCTAAGATTTTGTTGAAAATGGGCTTCTACTTGGAACGTTGGCAAGAGATAGAAACCTTCGAAGATGATATAAAGCATCTTTCACAATACATTAACGACAATATGTGGAGCGACAAAGATGGCTTTCTCTATGACCAATACGCGGATAACAGCCTTAGTACTACACAAGGTATCTATGCCTATTGGGCGCTACATACCGACGTGTTGTCCAAAGACCGGTTGGATAAACTGGTTGCTCACTTGACCGATACTACCAAATTTAACCGTCCGCATCGCGTCCCTTCCCTCTCGCATAGTCATCCTAAATACAAAGCTAATGGGCGTTATTGGGTTGGAGGCGTATGGCCAGGCACCAATTATATGATCATCTCTGGACTCGTAGACAAAGGATTTCGACAGTTGGCATGGGATATTACCATGAATCATTATAACAACGTACTGGAGGTGTACAAAAAGACGGGTACTTTTTTTGAGTATTATGCACCTGAAAGTAATCATCCTGGCTTCATGGCTCGCAAGGACTTTGTAGGTTGGACGGGGCTTCCTCCCATTGCAGAACTCATAGAATACATCTTTGGCATTCGAGCCAACCATGAACAGAACGCCATTACATTGGATGTCAACCTGTTAGATGCTTATGGTATTGATAAGTATCCTTATGGTCAAGATGGACTTATTTCCTTCAAAGTACAAAAACGTAACTCCAAAGAGGAGAAGCCTAAGGTCACGATTCAAACGAACGTTCCCTTTAAAGTCATCTTACTTTGGAGTGACAAAAAAATAGAACAACAGGTTGGGGTTGGTAAACATTCCCTCTAACACTTTTATTGATATAAAAACTAAGCATATATCAAACAATGACAACACGTATAGCCATCGACCTTGGTGGTACCAATCTTAGAGCTGCGAGAGTAAGAAATGGGCAAATTGAAGCCTCCCTGCAAGAGCCATGCCTTGCCAACGGAACTCAAAATGAAGTGCTAGAGCAAATCATTCAAATGATAACACGGCTCAACCAGTCATCAGTTGAACGCATAGGCATAGCAGTACCCTCCATTGTAGACTACAAAAAGGGCATTGTTTACCACGTACAAAACATACCTTCGTGGACAGAGGTACATCTAAAGGATATTCTTGAACAACGCTTTAACTTGGAGACAAGGGTGGACAATGACGTGAATTGCTTTGTTGCTGCAGAGAATGTGCTGGGAGCGGGACAACCTTTCAGAGATTTTGTAGGCATCACTTTAGGAACAGGTGTCGGTGCTGGCATCGTTATCAACAATGAGGTGTACCGAGGAGTCCATACAGGTGCTGGCGAAATTGGCTGTATTCCTTATTTAGATAGCATCTACGAAGACTACACCAGCAGTCAGTTGTTCAACAAATGGCACACAACGGGGCAGCAAGAAGCATTGAAAGCCGCACAAGGAGACCAAGCAGCACTCGAAAAATGGCAAGAATTAGGCTTCCATTTAGGAAAGTTATTGCAAGTAATTCTGTACGCATACAACCCTGAAGCCATCATCATCGGAGGCGGCATCTCTTTGTCGCACCCTCTCTTTGAACAATCAATGTATGAGTCAATGCACGAAAAATTCTTGTTCCCGAAAGAAGCCGAAGCCGTTCAAATCATCTTTTCTAAGCTTAAAGACAGTAATATTTTAGGTGCTGCCCAATTATAAAATTTATTCATTTATCCATTCTCACAAATAATGAAAAAGTCACTTTTCTTGTCATTGCTACTGACATTCCTAACCACGTTTAATGTATGGAGTCAGCACTCGTTCCGTTTCCATGATGGAAAGTTTAGGATAGCTCAATTCACAGACATTCACTGGGATGCGAAATCTGCTAATTGCAAGCAAACTTCAGCAATCATTCAGAAGGTCATACAAACGGAAAAGCCCGACATCGCCATTCTTACGGGCGATATTGTAACCGAACAACCTGCCGGCGAAGGTTGGAAATCAATCATCCAAATCTTTGAAAATTCTCATCTGCCTTTTGTGGTTGTAATGGGAAATCATGATGCCGAGGTGATGAGTAAAAAAGAAATATACCAACAGCTTACAGCTTCTCCCTATTACGCAGGATGTATCGGGGCAACCAACATCACGGGGTATGGCAACTGTTCTATTCCTATTTATTCTTCAAATAAGAGCAGCGACCAACCAGCAGCCTTGATTTATTGCATTGACTCCAACGATTACCAGCCTATCAAAGAGTATGGTGCATACGATTGGATACACTTTGACCAGATACAATGGTATCGGACAGAAAGTAAGAAATATACCCAAGCCAATGGTAACAAGCCACTCCCATCACTTGCTTTCTTCCATATACCGCTAGTAGAGTTCAAGCATGTAGTGGCTCGCAACGACTACTTGGGGAGCTATGGCGATGGTGAGGTCTGTTCATCCAATATCAATTCGGGCATGTTTGCTTCTTTCATTGACATGAAAGATGTAATGGGCGTGTTTTGTGGACACGACCACGACAACGATTTCATCGGCATGGAATACGATATTGCCTTAGGTTATGGTCGTGTGAGTGGTCTTGATGCGTATGGAAAAGTAGACCGTGGCGGTAGAATCATTGAGCTATACGAAGGTCAGCGCAAATTTGATACATGGGTACGGACAGCCAACAAGAAAGAGGACACTTTCTACTATCCGTCTGCACTCACTTCGAAAGATGAACGAATCATGAACTATCTGCCTGCGAAACCAGTCAAGCCATCCAAGCAGGGAGTAGCATACACGTATTTTGAAGGTAAGATTAAGCACACCAAAGACATTCACACTTTGAAAAAGGTAGAGAGTAGAACAATGAAAAACTTCTCTATCAGCAACGCAAAGCAAAACGACCATTTTGCTTATATCTTCCGAGCATTCATCCAAATAAAAGAACGTGGCGTATATCGTTTCTACACCTATTCAGACGATGGCAGCAAATTATTGATTGATAACCAATTAGTTGTTGACAATGATGGTGGACACAGTGCACGAAGAGCTGAAGGAAAAGTGGCGCTTGAGCCAGGTTTTCATGAAATTGAGGTTCGATACTTTGAAGACTATATGGGACAGGAATTGCAGGTAGGCTATGCCAGTCGCAATATCACCGAGCGTCCATTGCCCGACAACATCCTTTTCTTGCCACAACCATAAAGCAAACTATATCCCTCAAGGAAAATGCGTATGAACAAAAATCCCACCGTTGGGGTTTGTTCATACGCATTGCATTTTTGTAAGGTCACAGGAAAACGAGCCTATCTTGCAATCTTCTTTGCCGAATTGCCCTTCTGTATATACACGCCATGCACAGGTGCTTTTTCCAAACGCCTGCCATGCAAATCATAAAAGGCGGGTTGCCCCACACTGTCTGTTTCCACCTGTTCAATGTCAGTTGAGTCATTCTCAACCTGCAAAATAGCATCAACTATCACACCTCCATTGGTCAGTATGCCATTGTCACCTGTACAAGTGCCGTCAGCTGCCTTGCGTCCACCAGCATCTACACTGTTCCAGTCAATCTTGAACCGCATGCGATAGTCGCCCGTCTTTTTTGGAGCCGTGAACGATGGTGGATTAAGAACGTTACGCGCATTGCCACTAATGTTCTCTCCTAAGGAATTTACCCCCGATTCATTTTTGAACGGATTGCCCGAGTAAAAGCTAAAAGCACGTAACTCGCTACCTTGCTGATTGGTATTTCCCTCTACGAAGGAGAACTGTTTATCGTGGTCTTCGTCAACATACACATAGCCATGCATCCAAGCACCAGCATAATCAAATTTTACCGTTAATGTCACTCCTGCCTTGCAAACAAAACGCTTGGCGTCGTCGGCAGTAAGGTCTACATAAGGCATCCTGCTGCCAATCGTCACCAGTTGCGGTGTTTCGCTGTCCGCGGTGAGTGAGATTGCGTTCAAATGCCTTTGTGTATTTACTGGCTGTGTCTGTTTGTCAAAGTTCACGGCATACAGTTGTTGCTCACCTATCGTAGCCTTCACTACTTCTATCTCGATTTCTGTCTCCACGCCCGAGCCGTCCAATGCCGTCGCTTTTATCATTGCTTTTCCTGGCTTCAGCCCTTTTACACAACCGTTGTACACAGTTGCCGTCTCTGTATCGCTCGATGTCCATGCACAAACGGGATAAGTAGCATCGATGGGCAACACATTGGTTTGTAGCACAAAGGTTTTGCCAACTTCTACCTGTCTATTGTCACGCTCAGCGACAAGAGCGATGGATGTCACATTTACGGCAAACGCCGAAGCATCCATGCCTTCGAAACTATACATGCTGCTGCCTGGTAATTTTACGATAAGTGAGCGGTCTATGTCAACGGGTACGCCCTCCTGCAGCCCATTCAAAGCAGCTTGTTCGCCAAACGATTTGCGCAACACTACACTTCCAGTCACTTTGGCAGGAATGTTAAGCGCCTCACGAAGTGTAAACTGGTATGTTTGCTCATCATTTCCACCATTGCGAAGCGTCAACACCGACTTTGTTCCATTCCATGCAGCCCAACCATAAATCGTTGTCTTGACGCCATTCCAAGGATTGCCACCAACCCAATGTATGTCGGGCAAGACATCGGCATTGCGTTTCTGCCATTGTATGCACTCTGCCAAGTCGCTCCACAATTTGCCGTCAGCGATATTGTTCATCAAGGCATAGTCGTTGTACAGCTCCACCATACCCGAACCACAGGCAAAGGCGCAACGCAACTCACGCCTGCATGCCTCATAGTCCATATTCTTGCTCACCTGTCCAAAGCTGGTGAGGATGAATCCATGAGTCATCAAAGTATTGATAGGACACAGCGGTGAACTCGCCACATAGTTTTGGTAAACCAGTCTGTCGCGATAAGTAATCCAGTTTTCTCGATCAATAGCGTTGTTGCCAATGGTTCCATAATCGCCCTCCTGTCGCCAAGTAGCATCCGTAAAATGATACCAAAATGGACTGGCCCAGGTTCCTACCGTAGTGTTGAAAAAGATATCGCGCTTGAGTTTTTCACGCACATAACGCTCCAAACGGATGATACCTTCAGCATTTTCATTGCCCACATCTCCCTTGTCTGGACCTGTTGCCGAGAACTGTGCGGAGATGCCGTCGAACTTAAAAAAGTTGAAGTTTCCGTTGTTTTGAGTAAGATTGTTAGCCGCATCCAAGAACACTTTGTAGTAGGCTGGGTTTGAAAGCACCATGCCACCCTTGTCTTTCCAATAGTTTCTGCGGTATTCTCCGCTTTGCCCATATCCGCCAACGGGTCCTAACCATGCACCAACACCTGCACCCATTGTAGCTGCTTTGGCTGCAATGTCACGCATTTCGTTAGGAAAGCCTGCATGAAACGTCCATGTTCCGTAGTTATCCCATCCATCATCAATCACAAAACTGTTGGGGGCTACACCATAACGGTCGTAGAGTTTTGCTTTCCATTGGTTAAGTATGTTCAGCACCTGACTGGCTTTCATGTTGTCTGTGGGGTCCAAAGCGTTGTTGCGATCAATGTTCAGTTCGTACCATGAGATGTAAACTGGGTTGGAATGCCATGGTACTGCGCGCTCACGTTCGGAGTAAGCAAGGAACGAACGGCGTTTCTGTGTCTTATTTATGTCGTTATTGGCTTGTTGCCCATCTTGCGCAACCAATCCCACAACACTTGATATTTTCCACGTTTCTCCATTTTTCAAGGTAGTGTTTCTACTCCAAAGTCCCTGTATTGGCACCAAGTCTTGTTGCGCTACGATGTTTTCCTTGGGCGAGAAAATATCTACTGTCAGTTTGCTGGTAGCCGTTATCGTCTCGGTCTTTGTCTCCGCAAAGACACGCAAGTCGAATGTTCCGTCGTAAGGAGCAATAAAAGAAAATGCATTATCTTTCTCTGTAGAACCCGTATATCCCTTGTGATAATCACTGGCAGTAACGTCACCATGACCATCCAGCAAGTCGGCTCCACCCAAATTTAATCGGTGCGATCCACCTGTATAGCTGACCGTTACCGACACCTTTTGATTCTTCTTCAATACAATGTCGTGCATGGTATAGGCACAAACCTGCGGATAAGCTGCACCAGTAGCTTCTATTACTCGCATGGGCAAACGAGTCTCATCTACCTGCAACCATGATGCCACCTGCAAGTTCTCCTCTTTGTTGCTCACCAACTCGTACGCATGGTCGCTTCCTACTGCATTACCCACGGAGTTGTATCCTACGGGATTCTCCAATCCTGCAAACAACTGATTGCTCAAAATCACAGCACCACGGGTGTTTCCCACCACTTGTGGCACACTACCAGCGGCTTTTGTATCTACCATATATAAAAGAGGTGTCACGCTGTGCATATCTACATCGCCCATGCCAGTCATCTCCATTTCGCTTCGTAGGTAGTGACTACCGTCCCTTAGTACGGCTTTCCATACCGTTTGCAGGATGGCATCGCCAAACTTGTATTCATACTTTGCCACCAATGCCTTTCCGGGATAATGTTCCGCACCACCCACCGCTTGGGGGTTGGCAGGCAAGTCTACAAGTTCAACGCTCCTTAATTTCATGGCTGAAGCAGGAACACACATGCCCTCACCAAAAGCCACCACAAAGAGTTCGGTGCCTGGTTGCAAGTTCATGGCTTTACATCCAGCAAAATACAGTTGTCCGTCTACTTGCATGAACGAAGCTGCCAACACATTGTTGCTCAAGGTGTACACTCCATTTTTCTCCGTTGCAACAGCCACTCCAACATTGTTTTGCTGTGCAGGGTACACCACGGCATTAGCATAAGTGGCAACGGCAGGCTGCACGGGAGTATTGGCATAAGCTACCGTGATGCGATGCAATGCATCGTCGATGGATATAACGGCAAACTTACCCGTTTGACGTGGTGCGACAATATCGGATTGCTGCAGTGCTTGCAGGGTAGTGTAAACATCGCCAGAGACATAGTTCTCACCCTTGATTTGTATCTTTTCCGCTCCAGTTACTTTGACGGTATAACTATGGCGTACCATTTCCTTGATGTTCCACTTACTTCCGTTGTCCCGATTGCCACCATCTGTCCAAAGTCCTACAGACACCTTGCCGTCCAAAGGGTTGCTTGCACCTATGCCCTCAAACCAGTTGAAGTATAATGCCGCCTTGTCTCCTTGTGCCGTGACAGGTGAGAATTCGTAGCTATCGTTACCAACGGGCGAAGTAACAAAATAGCAGTGTTCGTTTTTCTGCTCGCTGAGCGTAACGAACGCTGTACCTGTTCCATACGATGCGCCAACTGTATAGGTGAGCCACTTCTTGGCTCCATAGCTGTAAATATAGTAGCTTCCAGTCTTTCCATCAACGGCATAGAAGGCAAACAAACCGCAATTCGCATCCGTCTGTGTAGGAGCAGTTAGCATATTCATGCTGTATCCGTTGCCATTTTTAATGGTGTAAAGATGTTCGGGACACCCATCGGCAGGCAAAGTGGTTGACGGCTGCAACACTTCGGCACTACCATGCAACGCAAAGAGGTTCACCATCAAGGTAAATAATAACAATGTTTTCTGAATCATAGAAATGAAAATATTTAGGTTTAGAATGTTTGTACGATTGATACTGCCACCACACTTCATGGCAGTGCCAGCTATCGGTACACTGTTGCTCCAAAAAGAAGCGTGCCTTTCCTGCACATCAGCAGGAAAGGTACGCATCAATTATTTTGTCAAATGTGATTGGGTTACTTCACCACTTTCACAGTCTTGGCTCCCTTACGGATAAATACGCCATGGGTAGGTTCGCCTTTGAGGCGGCGACCAGACAAGTCGTAGTATTCTACAGGCTTGTTGTTGCTCTTCTCAACACCAGCAATACTCGTAGCCTCATTTGTTACACGCAGTATAGTGTCGATGATTTTTCCACGGTTTTTCAATATGCCATTGTCACCGTAGCATGTGCCGTCAGCAGCAATCTGACCACCTGCGTCAACACTATTCCAGTCTACTTTCAGGCGAATCACATAATCGCCAGGCTCTGAAGGAGCATTGAATGCCGGTGGATTCAGTACGTTGCGGTCATCGCCCGTAAGTGTTTCTCCCTTAGAGTTCACACCCTGGCTGTCATCGCTGAAGTTACCCGAATAGAAGCTGTACGCATAAAGCTCTGTACCCGTTTGGTCAGTTTGACCATCATTGAAGCTGAACTGCTTGTCCTTGTTGGTGTCGATGTACACATAGCCATGCATCCATACACCAGTAAATTGGAATTTAACCGTCAGCTCTTCACCCTTCTTGCAGGTAATCACTGCACTGGGGTCTTTCATAAGATTTACATAAGGCTTAATGCTTTCTATGGCAACAGTTTGCTCAGCGGTCTCTGTACCTGCAACAGAGAAACCAGTAACCTTACGGTCGGTGTCGACAGGATCAACTTCCTTGCCGAAGTTCACCTTATAGTCACCATCTACGGGATTGGGGTTTGGCTCGTCTGCCTCAAGGGTAAGCACCCACTTGCTGCCATCGTCCAATCTGGCAGGGTCCTTCCACAAACCTACGGTAACAGTTCCATTCAATGGGGTTTGCTCTCCTACACCGCCATACCAGTTAAGGTACTGCTCAGCTTTGTCACCTCCTGCCGTAGCGGGAGCAAAGTCGTATGCGCCATCGTCGGTCTTGCTTACGAAGAAATAGCACGCATCAACCTTTTCAGCACCTAAAGTCACAAATGCCTTTCCGCCCTCATACTCGTCAGCAGTCTCGTAAGTAATCCATTTCGCCTCAGTAGTACTGTAAATGTAGTAGGCATTTTCTTTCCCTGCCACTGCATAAAATGCAAACTTCCCGTATTTGTCATACGTTCTGGTAGGACAGGTCTGGCCATTCATGTGAGTACCTTTGGCACTCTTAATAGTAAACACATGCTCAGGAGTACCAGCAGAAGGCAACGTAGTAGATGCCACCAAATCGGCTGCAAATCCTTGTGCAGAACAACAGGCTACAAACATAGCCAACAAAAGTAAAGTTTTTCTCATCACTTGTTTTGATTAAAAGATTAATAATAAATGTTTGGTTAATTATTTGCTTTTGCAAAAAAGTTTCACATCTCGTCCGTGTGTGTCGCCTCGTGATAGCAAAGCGAACCGTAAGTCATAGCAACATTGTTTATGCACCATTCCATGATGTAATTGATTGCTCAAGACATCTGTAATGCAAAAATAACAATAAAAAGGACATAACCACACTTTTTTGCAATCTTTTTTTTCATCAACGAATGTTTTATTGCAATTTTTCTCATACGCTGATACAAAAATAGTGATTCGGGTTATCAATTTGATGTTTGCCAAAAAGCCCTTCAACATCGAGCATAATAATTATGAAAAATTAGGACAAGGGCGTCCAAAACTTGCATATTTGCAACCACCCTCTCACTTGGTCGCAAATACGCGAAAAATGTAATCGCTTGATTATCAAGTACTATCATCACTATCGTGCTTCACACGTCCTATTATATCAATGTTTCAACCTGCTTAAAGCATGACAATAGCCGTGCAAGTACAATGGAGTTGTCCCACTATTCTCATGTTCTGGGAGTGTTATCTCAATGAGTTAGTGAAATTGAGACGAAAAAACACTCAAATAAAGGCTATCAAAGAAGAATAAAAACTCTATTTTGAAAAAGTAAAAATGTCAAAATATTGTACAAATCTCCTTCTTTTCTTAGTCTTTTACACCAAAATTTTTCATGATTTTTGCTTACACACATAAGCGGCAAAAAGCAGCACAACAGCATATCCCACCAAAGGGACAACAAATGGCACTAACATATTGATGGTGTCTGCAAGATAACCCATCAACAGAAAGCCACAACCTCCGATAGGGGTCATCATCAATAACGACGATGCACTTTTTGTTAGATTTCCTAAATGGCTCAATGAAAGCGCAAAGATAGTGGGAAACATAATCGCCTCAAACAGATAGTTAGCAATGAGGGCTATCATCGAAACTTTTCCTATATCCATTAACACCAGTGCTACACTGCACACACTCCCCACGGCACAATACAAGAGCATTTTTTGTGGAAGAATGTGACGCATCAACCAACTTCCTAAGAATCGCCCTACCATGAAGAACGCTAAAGCTGCCGTCAAGACAATGGAAGCTTGGTTATCTGACATCCAACCTTGTCCTGTCACAAAGTTGATAAAATAGCTGTTGATAGAGATTTCTGCCACTTCGTACGCCAAAAGAGCCGATAACCCAAACACAAACAGGGGATGCTTGCAAAGTTTGACAAAATGATTACCTTGGGCTTGGTCTTCTGCTGTAACCTCATGCTGGATTTCAGGCAAATCAACACGCATAAAAATAACAGCGATACCCAACACCAAAATACCTAAAATGGTATAGGGAATCACCACGTTACCCCCATTAGAAGTACCGTTAAAAAGGAATTGACCTACCGCCAAAGTTGCAAAAAGACTTCCCAATCCGTTGAAACTCTGTGACAGGTTGAGCCTACTGGTCGCTGTTTGCACTGGACCAAGCTCCGTGACGTAAGGATTGGCAGCCGTCTCCAAGAATACCAAACCGCAACCGATGACAAACAACGCACCCAAATAGGCATAAAACTGACCTATCTCTGCACTGGGAATGAACAGCAATGCCCCCACTCCAAACAACAACAATCCAAATACGACACCTCTTCTATAGCCGAACTTATTGATAAACAAACCTGCTGGAATGGCCATCAGGAAGTAGCCTAAATACGTAGTTACCTGTATCCAAGCCGATTGCGTAATGGTAATGTCAAGCGTATTTTGGAAATGCTTGTTCAGCACATCAAGGATAGCACGTGAAAATCCCCACAGAAAAAACAGTGAGGTGATGAGTACAAAGGGTACAAGGTAACGCTTATTGGTGAGTTGAGGGTTGTTAGATTTCATCGTTTGTTTATTCATAAATATGCTGTTCTTTCGCTTGATGACGGACACTGGGCTGTCATCCACTACGTCTTATAACAAAGAGATAGTAGGGCAAAGGTAGTAAAATATGTGTACAACACCCGCATTTTCGCACAATAAAAATAAATAATGTGTACATAGACCACCTTCCAAACAAGAGGAACACGACTTAGCCAACAAGCTCACCTGCAGCAACTGCTTTCGCTAAAAGTAGTTATGCCTGCAAAATGAAGCATCCAGAAAATACCTATTTTTGGGTATGTACATTTTTTTTCTGAATCGAGAAGTTGACATATCTTTGCAACTCGAAAGAGTTATTCAGAATAATAATAATTATCAAAATAGTAAAATGTTGAAAAAAGAACAACGAACGCAAAAGATTCTATCGGCTCGAGACTCCCTTTTCAAGGGATGCTTGCTCATGCTGACGATGCTGTTTCTAAGCATCTCTGCCACGAAGGCATACAACGACACGAGTGCAAGCACAGACAAAGCTGAGGAAGGTAACGTAACTCTTCAAGTTACAGATGCGCTAACGGGCGAACCCATATTAGGAGCCGTTGTGAAAGATAGCAACGGTAAGACATACGTCACCAACGAGTCGGGTACCTGTATTATAAAGTTAGGCAACACCGATAAGAAGGTGAAAATCACTGTCACATTCGTAGGTTATAAGAGTTACATTTCTTATGTATCAGCACAAACACACAGACTGAACATCAAACTAAAGGAAGATGCTCAGCAATTAAGTGGTGTAACGGTGACATCAAAAAAGAGACACACCGACATCATGCAGCAAGCCAAGACACTGGACCAAAGTATACTCGAAAAAGGCGGTGCCACCTCGTTGGCAAAAATATTGGAAACTATTCCTGGTGTGAGTTCTATCAGTGCTGGTAATACGGTGGCTAAACCTGTTATTCAAGGTATGCACAGTAGCCGTATTCTGTTGATGAACAATGGTGTGAAATTGGAGAGCCAGAGTTGGGGTAACGATCATGCGCCAGAAATTGACTACACAGGTGCCAGCATGGTAGAGGTTGTAAAGGGTGCCGAATGTATCCGTTACGGTTTTGGTGCCATGGGTGGTGTGGTATTGCTTAACGCTGCGCCATTGCCCTATGGACATAACAAGCCCATCGTGAAAGGAGTTACCAACATCGGCTATGACACCAATGCCCGAGGGATAAGCGGTTCAGGAAGCATTGAAGCTGGTTGGAAGAATTTCGGTTTGCGTCTGCACGGCAACTATACACGTGGTGGTGACTACCATACGCCCGAATACATCATGAATAACACGGGCTACAACAACATCAGCATGTCTGCCATGGGTGGTTTTGAGAACAAGCGCATCACGGCAACGGTGCTTACAAGTTTGTTCTACCAACGTTCTGGTATCTATTTTGGCAGTCAAATATCCGACTTGGCGCAACTACAAGAACGATTCCGCATTGGTCGTCCAACAGAGTCGTCATTGCAACCATTCAGTTATGAAATTGGTATACCCTTCCAGCAATCACAACACTTCACGCTGAAGGGCGAGGTGAAATATCGCATCAACCCAAAGCAATCGCTGGATTTGACTTTGTCGTTTCAAGAAAATTTGCGACAGGAGTATGAGAACCGTATGAAAAAGGAGTGGAGCGTCATCCCGATGCAAGACCTTATATTGAAAACATACAAGGCCGACTTGTCATATCGTGCTTCATGGAAGCCTCACAAAATGTCTACCTTTGCAGGCTTGGCAAATACATACCAAATCAACTACAACTTCCCAGGCACCAAGAATCCTGCCTTCGTACCAAACTTTGCAGCTCTCACCATGGGTGGCTTCCTGTTGCAAAAGGCGACTTTCTTTGAAAAATTGCAATGCGAATTGGGCTTACGTTACGACTTTAGAGTGATGAGCGTGAGCGGTTACACGACGTTGAACAAGTACGACTATTACGATGATTTCAAGGTTTACAGTAATTTCACCTCGAGCTTTGCTACTCACTATCAGTTTAACGACAACTGGGACATGCGTGCGAACATCGGTTGGTCGTGGCGTCCACCAGACATCAACGAGCTTTATGCCATCGGACTGCAAGAAGGTTCTTACTGGGTAGTGGGCAATAGAGACCTTAAGAGTGAGCGTGGCTGGAAGTCCATCTTAGGGGCAAGGTATCGCAACACATGGGTATCTGTAGAGCCAAGCATGTTCTACCAACACATCAATAGTTATATATACGACCATATCGGCTATGGCGCTAATCGTTTTCATAACAGTCCAAGTGGAAAATACGCCAAGTTTATGTATGATCAGGACGATGTGAGGCTGTATGGTGGCGATATAGAAGCTACAGTAAATCCCATTAAAGGACTCAGTATCGTAGCAAAGGGCGAATGGATATTCGCACGCAACATTACACGAGACGACTGGTTGCCTTTCATGCCATCAGACAAGTATGGACTGTCAGCCAACTATGAACATATCTTCGGTGCAGAGAAAAAGATAAAGGCATCATTCTCTCTCTCTGGCAACTATGTCACAAAACAGGAACGTTTCGACCCCAACAAGGATTTAGTGGCAGTATCGCCAGATCCTTACTTCTTGCTTGGCACCACAGCAGACGTTGCCTTCAAGCTACCAAGCAACAGGGAAATAAAGGTAGTGTTGGTAGGCGACAACATTCTCAATACATTATATAAGGAATATACAGACCGATTTAGATATTATGCGCACGAACGTGGCATGAACTACTCTTTGCGCACAATCATTAAATTTTAAGAAAATGAAGTTACAATATAAGACAATAATGCGTTCAACTATTTTAGCTGTAGGATGCTGCTGCATGCTTGCCGCATGTTCTACCAATGATGTTGATGATTTCTTGAAAACAATAGTAAAAGCTCCTCCTGCTTCTATCGAGTACAATGGCAAGGGACACTCACAGATATATGCAGTGAGCGCCGTACTTAGAATGGGGTTCAGGGGTGGTAACATAAAGGTAGGAAACTTTGGTGCCGACAACAGTATAGACAACACATACGAACAAGACTCGTACAACATGATAAGCGTGAACACGGATAAACCGACAGACTATCCGCTCATGCAACAAATTGAGATAAGCAAGGACGACAATGGACAAATGCAAATTACCAGTCAGCGCGACCATTTTGATGTAGTTGCATCAGATGACGTTTATTACGGACTTGAGCTTACGTATTATGGAGCCAACCACCAACAAATAAATGGTGAGTTCATACAGTTCTATTACAAGAAAAATGGAGCCCCAGACCTCGACAACTCCACGCTGGTACAACACCAACACTTCTTTACCATTGGCAACGAAGTATTGAAACACAGTTACACTATAGACGGTAAAACCATATCCAAGAATAGTAAGCAGGGTTTTTACCCACACACACTGGATGAGAAACCCACCTATTATCCAGAGCTTACTTTTGAAATGGAGGGCGACAAGTTAAAGGCCTGTGACATCACCACTACCAATGCACTGCTTGCACCTGAAAGTGGAAACAAATCAGAAATTATGCCGTATGACAGCACTCTGATAGACAAAGCGATAAATATATTCCCTACGCTGAAAAGAAATCAAGCCACATGGACCGAAAATGGCTATAAATTCTTTCAAACACTCACCATGCCAAATGCGGCAGCACTTGCTAACAAGTTGTTTACATACCAATACCGAGATACCGACCCATTTGAAAAACAATTGGGATATGAATATCAAGAAGGTAGTGGTGACGGTGGCGTAGTTGACGATGGCACAAATACACTGAGACAAAGACAAGGCGATTTCGTGGAATTGCTGCATCAATGCCGAAAAATAGGTACGGGTCCAAACAATTTGGACAGAATGGGATTCAAGGGTGTGCTGCAGTTTAATCAAGCCAACACCGAGTTTGCTATGCAAATAAGCCTATGTAACATCGTGTCACAAATGGATAAATCAAAGAATGCTATTTGGCCCAAATATGGAAATGATAATCCAGATGCCGACTCAAAGACTTGTTCTGAAATTCCTACACTCGGATTGGGAGGAAGTAGAGGACTTTACAATTTTAATGAGATAAAATCAGAATGGAGTAATCACGACATTGACATTCCACTTACATTCCGTGTCATTGCGGACATGAAAGATGGTGACGAGAAGTTCGCGGAAGATTTCAAAAAGTTCTATCCTCACATGGATACCAATGAAATCAAGAATTATTTCTTCAATCCTCAATATTTGTTGTCCAGGAATCGCAAGAATATATTCGTCATGTAGACTTCAGCTAAATGGAAGGCATTTGCGCATCATCATTCCTCACATGGCTGACACGTTCTCCTAACTAAGGAAAATTTACATACACGGCTAAGAGAAGTGAGAGTGTTTAGCAAAGTGCCAATTATACTGGACTATCTAATCAAGACATTTACATAAAAATAATAAAATGAAAAAATATAGTTTTTGTTTCGTTCTTATATTGATACTATGTACATCATGTGATGATTTCATCTTTGGTAACATGAACATCAATTACAACGAAAACCCACTTGAATACAAAGAAGTGCCACACAGCGGTGCGGATGCCATGGTTGACAGCTTGAAGAAAAAAGCTCCCTTTGGTGATGCCATGAGTAACCCCGACCAAGATGGCGCATTCAACAACTGGGCTCGTTGCTTAGTCATGTTCAAGGAAGGACACTCACACGGAGATGAAAAATTTCATGGCAATTATGTTTACCCAGCAGCGCCATGGAGACAAGAAGAATTTGTTATAGTAGAAAACAACTCACAAAAGTTTCCTACTGTAAAGGTGGAGTGGGAAAAGAGTATTCAAACTGTTTTTGAAAAGAAGTTAGGCAAGCCTACTCCCCAGCAACCTTACATTCGCCTTATAGGTGGAGATAAAAACCTTTGGGGTATATGCTTGTACTTCTTGGATAAAGATGGAAAGTTGCTTAACGATGAGATATACAAGCACTCTGATGAGTATCAAATATTCTTTACCATCAGCGACGTGGACGATAAGGGTAACCCATACAAGATTGAAGACTGTAGAGGTACTTGGGAAGTTGACAAAAATGGGAAAGATGGCAAAGTAGATGATCATCCTGTCGTATCACCTTATTTCGAAGGAGTAGATAAGGACGGAAGTTTAGGGCACGATATCTTCATGCGTAGACAAAATGCAACCAAGAATTTGTTTGAATATGCCTACCGTGACACATGGCATCAGAATGCCATGGCTGACGGTATGCGCGAGTTTTACAACATTAGGTTGCTGCCACCCCTTGATGCCACCGATGCTAATTCATGCGTTTCCTATGACAAGGACTGCGTAGGACTAAAAGGACATATCAACTTTTACTATGAGGCTAACGAGCCTTCATCTAATTTTAGACCTGAAATAGATGGACGATATGGGTCTGGAGAGAATAAAGACACATGGCCTTTCATGGTTAAAGGTTTTTCTGGTGAGTCTGTAGTATATAGCCGTCCTTCATACATATTGCCCTACTTCTATCTTTCCGTAAGAGTAATGAAATGTCAAAAGGGAAAGAAGGCATATATTCCTAAGGCCACCATTGCCAACAAGGAACTTGACTATGCTGGATATTGGGACTGGATGAAGAGCGAAAAAGCCTGCGCACCTTTCTATAATCCTTTCTGGCAATCGAAGAATACAACCCTCGAGGCTCCTGAATGGAAAGAGCTTATACGCTTCAACATACCTATCAAGGTGTATTGCAACAGGTTCGATTCCGATCCGACAAACGTTTCTCCTGCAGAACCATATTATTTCTACTTAGGTAGAGAGATTGGATTAACAGGAAAACAAGCATACGAAGCAAGCCAAAATGTTAAGACGCATGGCTTTGGCGCATTTGGCAACTGGTTCCTCTAATTCATACAATTATTATAAACAATAAAAATTATCAGTACAAATAAACAAAACAAAGATATGAAAAAAATAAATTACACCTTGACATTAGCCTTCATGGCATTGTCAACTCTTTTCACAGCATGTCAGAGAAATGGAGACATGCCAGACAGAACTGATGCTAATTCAACAGTAGACCATCTCATTTTCAAAGAAGTTTTTTACATTGGTTACTGCACTTATAGGGATTTGTCTTCCATGGGCTTCAAAAGCCAATATAGTAGATACGAGGATGCCAACTATCTGGTGATATACAATCCTACCAACCAACCGATATCGCTTGCCAACATGGCACTCGCATATCATGCCGTTGACCCAAGTATCCAATTTTCGTTCCAAAAAGATGGAGCTGGAGATTTTACCAAAAGGTATTATGGTATTGGAGGTATGTCGTACTTCCCCAACGACCCTGTAACAAAAAAACCACACATTATACAGCCTGGTGACAGTGTCATCGTAGTGAAGTATGCGTGTGATCACAAGAAGAAATTCCTTGCCGAGAACGAGATCACTGAAGATGATGCAAAGAAAGATTACTTTGGCTGGGAGGCTCTGCCCGACTATAGTAAACTTCCAAAGGACAAGACCTTTGAATTGTGCAACCAGCATTCACCGAAAAACGGAATGTGCGACCCTAACGACAAATTTGACAACAAGGATATTCCAAACATGCGTGACCTTGTTTTGTGGGATGAACTTCCATTTAAGGGGCCAAGTCAGAGTATGCGCATGGCTTTAGTGAAGCTCCCTGATGGCGATGCATCCAAACCTCATACCAAAGACGAAAATGGATTTTATCCTGACGAATCGCCACGTTCACGCAACAATTGGTATCGACTATATGATTTGTATGGAACCGAGCAGGACCAAATTAATGACGAGACAGATCCGCTGAAGAAAAGAGAATTAGAAAAGAACAGAAAATACCCAACGGCATACTACCACATGATATATAACACAACTGGTATGGGAGGCATCAATGCTATTGAGCTGAATTACAATTGGGTTGTCGACTTCCTTACCATTTGTCCTTCGACAGATAAGAAAATGGACTTGCTGACAGGTCCAAGCTCTGTAACAGTATATGACGCAACAGGACACCCCGTAATGGAAGGAACAGAAGAAAAGAAAGAAAAAGTATGGTGGTACGACAGAGGAACGGCAAGTGTCTGCAAGCGGATATTTGGAATTAATGACTTTTCTAATCCCTCATTCGATCCTTCGCAATTACAAGGTGCACTGATTCGTCGTAACAATGGAAAGGTTTTTGTAGCCGAAATGAGTTCTGCGCTGAACTTCACAAAAGGTGTACCATCACTGTGCAGACGCGACAACAATGGAAAACCGTTAGACATGACCGCATACTGGAAGATTAACTCCATCAATGCACGTACCAAGAAGAAATAAGAGTTGGGACGTACAAGGATAACTAAACAACAATCATTGATATAAAGAAGACAAACAAATGAAGAAGATGATGCTATGTGCATTGGCAACAATTGCGCTTTTAGCAAACTGTACACGTGACGGACAACCAGAAGAAAAGAAAAATACCGCAGAGACAGAAAGCACGGACCTGATTATAAAAGACATTTACTATGCTGGAGACTTCGTGGAGACACCCTACGGCAATAAATCTGAAGAAACGGATGACAAGTTTATTTCCGTCTACAATCCAACCAGCCATGACATAAGTCTTGAGAATATGGCCCTGGCACTATGTCAGTACAACGCCGTAGACAAAGTCAATTTTGAAAAGCCTAATTGCGATTATAGGCTGAAAGGGTTTGGGGTTTCCAATATAATTGGCTTCCCCAAAGATAAAAGTGGCATGTCATACACCGTAAAAGCAGGCAAAACTATTGTTATTGCTATGAGAGCCATCAATCATGCGGAAGGATACAAGAAGTATTTGACAGAGAATGGAGAAGATCCAACCAAATACAAAGGTATCGAAAAACTGATCGACCTTTCCAAAGCCGACTTTGAATGGGGACAGAATGGTAACGAAAACGTTCCACACATGACGTTCTTCTATTGTAAGGAAAACGACAAAGAACAGGAAAAACGAATGAAAGAAGACAAATCGAAAGTCGGAGTATGGGATGAAGACGACGATGAGTATGTACCTTTCGGATTTGAGCGAAACTTCACCATTGCGCTGATACGTTTGGCAGAACCTATCGAGAAGATAAAAGAGAATATGAACAATGCCAAGGTAAATGAAGCGTTGCTAAAAGAAATTGAAGAGCCGACGGCAAAGTATGGACGCTATGTCATGTGGAACGAGAGTGGACATCACTCACATTCACAAATTCTCATGTTTTTACCGAACCAATGGGTCGTAGATGCTGTAAACGTAAAGTTCAAAGGAGCTACTACTGAAAAAAGTTTCCCTATATCGGGTACGCTGGACAAGGGTTGGAATGGCGTTTACGAAAAGGCTGATGACAAGATAGACGTTGGTGCAGGCAAGATGATTACTCGACGTTTCAATGGAAAAAGATTATCCGATACAAACAACTCATCGGTTGACTTTGAGGTCAAGAAAGTAGTTGTACCTTCGAAATAAGAAGGCATGGGCATTGTAAATGCCTGCCTTCTCTTACTAAACTTCATAAAATAGGTTTTACCTAAATATGTTTAATTTAATGTTTTTATAGTATGAGAAAAATTTACATGTTAACAATGAGCCTGTTCGTTTGCATGGGTGCATTCGCAGGCAACGTAAACGGCACTATTGGTGATAATTTGAAATGGACGTTCACTGATGATGGCACACTTACCATTAGCGGAACTGGAGAAATGGAACACGCAGATGGTAACTCAGGGTATGCGTGGGGAACTGACAACCACACATTAGACCGTTCCTTAATCAAAAAGGTAGTGGTGGAAGAAGGGGTAACAAGCCTTGGCGAATACATCTTCTGGGATTGTCCCAGCCTTACGGAAGTAAAATTATCAAACTCACTGACGACACTTAGGAAAGAATGTTTCAAACATTGTACTGCGCTCAAATCCATAATATTACCTGACAACATCTCCATGATTGACGAGAGTGCTTTTGAGGAATGTAATGCTTTGGAAACCGTTACTTTCCCAAAGAGTCTGAAGGAAGTGAGTACAAAAGCATTCTACAACTGCAATCTTAAAAAGGTAGATCTTTCACAAACACAAGTAGAAACAATTGGCATGGGAGCTTTTGCTCACAATGTTCAATGTGAAGAGGTATACTTGCCAAAGACACTCAAAACCTTCGAAGGTGAAGACGAGGGTGCATTTTCTTCCTGTGGTGTGAAGAAAGCCGTATGTAGTGCAGTAGAGCCTCCCAAGACAATAAGTGGCGTATACGATTTTGTAACAGGTGAGAAGAAAACAGATCCTGTTGAATGGGTAGACATTTTCACTGGCTATGATGAGAATTTCGTATTGGAAGTACCCGCAGGAAGCGAGGATAAATACAGAAGCGCAAACGGCTGGAAAAATGCAGCCAACAACATTGCTACTGGTATCCGTGGTGTTAAGGCGTCTCAGGGAAAGGTTGGTGTGTACGACATCACTGGCAAGAGATACATGAACCATGCTGATGCACAAACAGTCAACACATTGCAACGTGGCGTTTATATCATCAACGGGAAAAAAGTGTTAGTTAAATAACACTCTCATTTATCCCCACCCATAGAATGTATTAAAGATGTACATAGGAAAACGTGCATAGAAACATCACCTTCTGTGCACCATAAAACAAAGGTTATTCAATACATACTGGTGGTGGGGATTTTTTATTTTATCAAATTTACCTTAGGCTATACCTCGTGTTACACAAAAACACAAAATAAGAAAGACACTCTTTCCTACACATCATTTATTGTTTCTAATATTTCCTTTAACAGGAAGGTGGCATTTTGGTTATGCGCCACGCCGGGCGTTACTTTGTACGAGTAAGACACTTTTGCACCCAATGCTATCTCGAAGCAATAATTGTGAAAACGTTCTCCCTCCATCTTCGACAATTCCAAATCGTGTGTGGCTATGACACCCGTCACTGGCAATGCCGACACCGCATGTAAAAACAGGCGCGAACCATTGAGCTTGTCCGCCGAATTGGTTCCTTTTAATATCTCATCCAGAATAATCAGCGTTTGCGAATTGTGCTGACACGCCGTAAGAAGTTGTTTCAGACGCAACAATTCGGCATTGAAATAAGAGATACCATGCGCCAAGTCGTCGGTGGTACGCATACTACTGAACAGGCTATATGCCGACACACGCAGCGATGTGGCAAACACAGGCATGCCGTTCATTGCCAAGATGTAGTTGATACCCAACGCCCTAAGGAAAGTACTCTTACCTGCCATGTTGGCTCCCGTAATGATATAATAGTGACGATGCTGTAATGTAAAATCGTTCCGCACCGCCTTTGCGCCCAAGAAAGGGTGGTACAGTCCCACTGCCTCGTACACCATTTCCTCGCTCGCCACCACTTCTGCCCTACCCGCTTGTGGCTCGTTGTAACGAAAAGTCGCCATGCTCACCAAGCCATCTATCTCGCTAATGGCATCGATCCACACAGGTACTTGACCTAAATACTGCCGTTGCCACCGCAGGAAACGACGCACCAAGAAGTAATCGCTCAAGAACAGTGCATCCATCAGGAAGAGTCCAAGGATGTTGCCACGCCTGTCCAAGCCGTTCAGGATGTCATTCAGCTGGTCGAACGACTGTCTTGCTCCTTGCAACACATTGACAATTGCTGCATTTTGAGGCGTGGTAAAGGTCGTTGTCTCACTCACCTGTCGTATCAACTTTACATAGACCTGCAACTGTGCATGCAACTTGTCGACCACCTTACTAATGACTCTACAAGCACCCGAACAAACAAAGAACACACCGAAGAAATGCAAAATGCCCCACCATAAGGGCAGTTGGGCACTCACCCAGCCTGCCACGGATGCCACGACAGCTGCAAACAGTCCGACAATGAGCAGCCACGCCAGTACGAAAGTCCATCGTCTCGCGGCAAAAGTGGGTATCTGCAACGATTTGATCTCTTGCAGTGCCTGCCGTATCAAGGCAGAATCAATTCTTCCGTCAGCGCCTAACGCCATGAATGTGGCTCGCCATGACTCCATGGTTGCCAACTCGTCAACAGCATCGGCACGTGCAGACCGATTGGCAACCGACGACAGTTGAGCCGCCAGCCAGTCACTACCGCCCGTGGTCACCGTGCGGTTGATGCGCTGAAACAACGAGTCTTTTCCAAACACATCCAAATCGAACGTAAACGGATGGTGCGCATCCACGTACCGTTCTCCGTCATCGAAACACGAAAAGTCGCCTGAGAGGTATTGTAGTTCTTGCGTATATACTTTGCGAAGTGCCTCTTGATAATGAATCGTTCGCTCGTTTTTCACATCATAATAACGCACCAGTGCATATACACTCAACGATACGAAGGACAGTATCAGCAAAACATTCCCCCAATCTACAATGGTGTACCCTACCAAAAAACCTAAGAATATGACAAAGGTAAATATTTCTTCAGCAACAAACCATTTATTTTTCCTTTTGAGTTGTCCAATGGCAGTCGCCAGTTGTTGTTCCTTTTCGAGATAATATGACTTCAAATTATCCATCACGTGTTAAAATATTCACAGCTAAAAGTGCAGTGAGTCTTCTCTACATTCAATCAATGCTGTAAGTTATCAAAAGTAAATATCTCTACAAAGGTAATGCTTTTCAGGGATTAGCAAATGCGCAAATTCGGCTATTAACAATCTTTCATCGTTCTATCCATGGTAGCTACCAAAACAAAACAGGCTATTTTGTGCACCAAAACAATCTGTTTTACAGCACAAAATAGCCTGTTTTTCGTTCCTGCCTCATGCAATCAGTGCACATCAAAACGAGCTGTACACCAACCGCTGAAGGAGTATTCTATGAAAGTGCTATCACTTCACAACCACCTTTTGAACCTGCTTACCTGTTTTCACCATGTAGACACCGGCTGGTAAGCCTTGACATGTTCTTCCCACATATTGCCCACGAAGATTGTAGACATAAGTAGGCTCAGATGGATTTGCAACTATTGACTGAACGCCCGTAACATCCTTCTTATTGTAAGCAGTAACCGTTGTTTGCTTTTCTGCTTTGGTAACAACAGAAACAACATTGTTATTTACAGCCATAGCAACAATAGAGTCTGCGGCAGCAGGTTTCAATGTACCATCTGCCTTGAACCAATAGTTGAGTTGAGCCGTCAAAGAATGCTTATCAGTCTTTTCTGCATACCCTGCCAACAATACTTCTCCATTGTTAACAAGCATATCAAAAATGCCTTGCGCATAATGGTTTACATCACCTTCGTCATAAGCATCGGCTGTCACCCAATTGACACTAAAGTCGGCAGGATGCAGAGAGGCAACGAACAAAGTGCGCGCTCCAACAGCTGGCAGGTCATTGTTGAAAGGATTGCTTCCAGCAGAAACGCCACTGACAAACAACTTGTCGCCCTCCAATGCCATGCGTCCGATTCGATAGTTATCACCCTCGTTATCTGCTTTCGTCATGAATGCTTTTGTCACAACGTTGCCTTCGCTGATAGACGCCAATACATAAACACGAGGCATGGTGCCCTCTGCTATCTCAGTTGTAAAATCCTTGCTTTCATTTGCCGTGTTGAGTGCCAACTTGCCATACCCCACGAAGGCTGCATATACGGTTCCATTGGCAGCCGTGAGACTCACATCCGTTGCATTATAAGTACCGTCATTGGTCAACACTTCTTTTGCCCCAAAGTCGGCAACCGATGTTGCACTCATCAAGTCTTCAGCTTTCAACGACATGATGCCTACACTATGGTTGTCCACATGCATAAAGCCAAAAGCAAAATTGTAACGACCTTTCCATGCCACGTTGTCTATTATCACATCTCCATCATGACGTAAAGCCACATACACTTTACCATTGGATACAGCCAAAGCGGTAGGTTGTACCTGGGCAAGGTTATCGAAATAGGTGTCTGGAGAGACAATGCTATAGTTGGTAGCCGCCTCAATGGTACGTACCACCTTGAGGTTTCCGTCCTTGTCGTATTTGGCTATAAAGGCAGCACGGCGAGTGGGTGTCAATGCACCATCAACCTTCATGCCTTGAAAAGTCTGAAAAGTGCCATCAACCGACTCGAACGTAACGTCTTCTGCCAAAGTTCCCAGAAGGTAAACATTGCCGTCAGCATCAGTAGCAAGGTCGGTAATGAGCGAATTACCTACCAGTCCTACAGCCCACTTCTCATTGCCGTTGGCATCATATTTTGCCAAATAAGCAGATGTCAGGCCATCAGGGTCTAATGAGGAAGCCCCAAAAGTAACCTCTTGGTTATAAGTACCAGTGACAAACACGCTCCCATCGGCTGCTACAATGGTGTGGATGCCAGAGAGCTTGGTAGCATCGGTGACAGGAGTAATCGACTTCGACCACGTAGCGGTCGTATTAGACAACTGAGCTTGTGCTGTGAGACTTGCTACAACAGCAACAAACATGAGTAAAAACTTTTTCATACGCTTAAATATTAAAGTGTTCATAATTTATTAAAATGTGTGGAGATCCTATTTTACAGGCCACACCTCTAATTCTGGATTGGCTGCCACGGCATCGGCAGGGAAACGAAGGGTGTAACGTGCATCATGCTCCTTCAACTGGAAAGTCTCGTCCTTGTAGGTCTTGATCAGCATGGGTTGGGTGGTTCTACGCAAGTCGTCCCAACGAAATCCCTCAAAAGCAAGCTCTCTAAAACGCTCGTCATAGACTTCAGTAAGAAGTTGCTGCTGATTCATGGCATTCAGCTCGTCCACATACTTGGCGCAAACAGCGGGTTTGTACCGCTTTTCTATCAGTGCAGAAAGATACTGACGAGCCTCGGAAAGCTGTCCCATTTGTGTGGCAGCTTCTGCTGCAATAAGGTATGCCTCTGCCGCACGGAAGGAGCAACGATACTCATTACTACCCCCTTTGAGCAGTAGGTAAGTCTGCGAACCTTTGCGTTCCATATACCGTAACTTACGCTGGTCGCCCTTTTTATAAATACCAATGACACTTTCTGACGGTCTTCCTACCTGTTTATAGTTATTGGTCATCACCTGCTCAAGCGCTACGATCGATTCAACCGACTTGTAATGGTTGGGCAACACACCGCCCGAAGCATTGAGATCTTCCAACTCACCATGCTTCGCCATCACCTCTTGAGCCGCCTTTAACGCTCCTTGCCAGTCGCCTTTGTACAGACAAACACGCGCCTTGAGTGCTTGTGCCGAGATAACATTGAAGCGGTAGGTATGACCTTCGTCCCATTTCTCCACGTTGAGGTGCTTGGCTGCCTCATCAATGTCGCTCAGTACCTGCTCATAAACGGCTTTCAGACTACTACAATGTGGAATGGTTTTCACATCTGCCTGCAACTGCAACGGCACTCCTCGCGTTGTCTCAGGATTTACCTTAGTATAGGGTTGGGCAAACAGGTTAGCCAACAAGAAATGACAATAGGCACGGAGCATATAGCATTCGCCCACCAACTGTTCTATTTCTTTCTTGCTTGCGTTCGTTATCTGACCTTGGTTTTCAATGATATAATTAGCGATATAAATGACATGCCAATAGCGACGCCAGTTAGGAGCAGCTGTAGAAGTGGAAGGAGCGGCATCATTCCACCGCCATATATCAAAATACGAACTGTAATCTTCGGGCGAAGTAGCGGTGGGAGACATCGTCAACTCATCACTTCGAAGGGAGGCAAAGCCACGATCTTCGGGAAATGTGGAATATTCATAGGTAAGCATCTGTCGATATTCCTCACCTGTCTTGGCAATCACTTTACCCGTAGGAGCGATGTCAAGAAAGTTGTCACAGCTTGTCAGCACTGCCAACAAAGCCAAACACAACGTGAATGTATGTAGTTTTCTCATCTTCTTTTCAACTTAAAAATTCATATTCAAACCAAAGATAACGCTTTTTGCCATAGGCTGGGCAAATGGGTTTCCCATGGTCTCGGGGTCGAGATAGTTGGTGTAGTCGGTAGCAACGACAAAGAGGTTGCGCCCTTCTAAAGACAGTGACGCATTGGTAACGCCCACCTTGTTGAGCCATTTCGAGGGCAATTTGTAGCCCAAACGAAGGCTTTGCAGACGCATATAACTGCGGTCTTTCACCCAAGTATCGAGCATACTGTAGGTATTGTATTCAGAATATTGAATGTGCTCGGGCACTCGCACATCCTTCGTCATCAACTTGGGAAAAGTTGTTTGGCTGTTGGTTGGCGTCCAACGTTGCAGGATGTCACGATTGACATTCAGCCCTCTGTCGTACGTTGTGGGGTTATAAGAGGGTTGTACACGCACCTTCATGCCTAAGTTAAAAATGAAGTTAATGCCCAATTGCCAATCTTTATACTCAAAATGATTGATAAAACCACCTGACACTTTAGGGTCGGTAGTACCCATATAGGTGTATAATGCTCGCTGTTCGGAAGCCGAAAGTGTGCTTGCACCAGCATTATTTAGTTTCAACAGTTCGGCAGCGGTCACCTTGTTACCCTCTTTGTTAACAAACAAGGGATATCCATCCTTATCTAAACCCGCTGTCTTGTAGGCAAACAAGGCACCCACAGGATAGCCTTCACGACTGGGATAGGTAGAGTTTTCTGCCACGCTCTCGTTCAAAATCTTATTGGTGTTGAAGCCTAAATTCAGGTTGGTGGTCCACTTGAAATTCCTGGTGTAAATGTTTCTTGACCCCAAGGCTATCTCCCATCCGCTATTCTCCATGCTTGCCCAGTTGATAGTAGTAGCCGAGAACCCTGTTTCTTGTGGCAACATACGCATTCCGATGAGGTCACTACTGCGGCGATAGTAATAGTCTGCCGACAGCGTTATGGCATTGTTCCACAAACCAAGGTCTACTCCAAAGTTCACGTTTTTCGTCTTTTCCCAACGCAAATCAGGGTTGGGAGCTGTCTCTGCCTTTATCATTTGTTCACCCTTTCCTGGCAATATCGACGTTTTGTCATAGAAGCCAATGAGATAAGGCGAAGTGTTTTTGTCGATGTTTCCTTGGATTCCGTAGGATGCACGCAACGCCAAATTGCTAAGCCATTTAGCCTTTTTGGCAAAACGCTCTTGGTGTACGCGCCACAAACCACTCACTGAATATAGCGGCAGATAACGATATTTCTTGGCAACACCGAACACATCGGAGCCATCGAAGCGCACACTGCCTCCCAAAGTGTAACGATAGAACAGCGTGTACGAACCAGTTGCAAACCACGACACATAGGCATTTTCGGCTTGATTCTCACGATGTAGCGGACGACTCTCTGCTGTTGTCTCATTTGGAAATATCACAGGATGCGTGGTAAGCGTACGGGCATCGTAACCGTATGCTGCTGAATAAACAGAAGAAGAGTTGATGTGGCGCACCTCTGTACCAGCCAAAAGCTCAACATCGTGAACCTTATTAAAGCGGTGTGCATACTCTAAAAGAGCCTTCCATGTCCACTGCAAACTATTATAGGAGGTAGTTTTGTGCATTCCTCCTTCTGGAAGATACGAGCGTTTGCCGTCTTTATAAGCATAAATAGCATTGAAGTGTTCCTTTCTCATCGCAAAACTGTTCTCGCCAGCGTACTTCTCTAATGAGTAGTTGTCATACTGCAAGCCAAATTGCGAGGTGAGTTTCAAGTCGGGTGTGAACTGCAATTCACCGTCAAAGATAGCCATGAGCGATCGATCGGTACGCTTGTGGGAAGTGTTTTCTCGTTCTTCAAAGATGTTGAAGTCGAGCGACGAGTCTTCTTTTCCCTGCACATTGACATCGTAATGATACTTACCTTCGACAAAAGGCAGGAAGTATGGGTTTGCCAAACGTGAGTAATACACTGGGTTAGTAAATCCATTGGTGTCGGTGAGATAGCTGTTTTGCTTCCGTTGGTTGGCGTAAACAGACGCACCCAACTTTAACATTTTGTTGATACGGTAATCGGCTTTCAATGTCATGTTAAAGCGTTTGTTGTCAACACCTTTCACATTACCCTGCTCATCGTAATAACCCACTGATGTATAATAGCCCGAACGGTTGCTCCCACCTGCAATACTGGCATTGTATTCTTGGTTCATAGCATGGCGGAAAAGGATATCATTCCAATCGGTATGGATGTTGCGAAGCGCATCAATCTGCGTTTGTGCCGATGCTGAAAGCGCTTTCCATCCTCCTTTTTTGTATGCCTCCGTCTCGTTGAGTGTTTTCAGAATGTTCGCCACCTCACCCTTATGTTCACGATAGGTGTAGTCTGAAGCCAACAAGCCTAACTCTAAATCCACCTTTTCGTCAGCATTCAACAGGTTCAGACGGTCAATATTCAACTTCGGGCTGTAGGTATATTTGGCAGAAAAGTTAATAACCGGTCTGCCCTCCTTGCCTTTCTTGGTGGTGATGACAATCACTCCATTGGCAGCACGAGCACCATAAATGGCAGTGGCGGCAGCATCTTTCAGCACCGTGATGTTCTCAATGTCTGAGGGATTGATGCCTGCGATGGACGTTTGATACATGTCATCGATGTCGTTGAGGTCCTCCATAGACGGAATGTCCGTACCCTCCAAAGGAATCCCATCCAACACCCACAGTGGCTCCTGTGTGCCATTGATGGACGCGGTACCACGAATACGTATCTTCACTGGTGCGCCCGGAGCGCCCGAACTGCTTACCGTAGACAGACCGGCTATCTGTCCTGCCAAGGCTTGGTCGATGTTCTTCACCGCTCCCACAGCCTTGTCGGAGATGTCGACTGTCGTTACAGAGGCTGTCAGCTTGCGTCTGTCAATGCGCTGGTAACCAGTTACAACTACTTCGTTGATGGAATGTGCGTCGGGCATCAGCAAGATTTTGTAATGATTAACGCCTGGCTTCAGACTAATAGTTTGCGTTGTATAACCCACATAGCTAACGGATATGGCTTTTGTATCCTTTCCAACAGACAACTTGAACTTTCCTTCGTAGTCGGTCACCGTACCCGTTGACACCTTACCTACGCCCTTTCCCACCGTTGCACCAATGAGTGGTTCGTCCTTGAGGTCGCCATCAAGCACCACACCAGTAATCACTCGCTCCTGTGCCTGCACCTGCAAGACACACGCCAGCAAGGCGATGAGCATGTATATCGTTTTCTTTTTCATTGTTATTCTTCTTATTTCGTTAATCCCAAAGCTGTTTGTATGCGTAATATCACGTCCTCATAATGAAGACGAGTAGTAGTATCTGAACGGTGTAACCTGCTCTTCAATAGTTTCATGACACGAATCATCTCGCCTCGTTTCAAACTCAACGCATCGCTGTTACGTGTTACCTGCGTATTCGTCATTTGTATGTTTCTTGACTTACTGCTTAAATAAGTTTCCTCCTGACAGCCCAATCGCTTATCGGGTTGGTCAAGGAAACTGTTTTCGTATAACTTCTTGTTGATTTTCACACCCTCTCCTTCGGCAGCCGCTGTAATGAGTGCATCGATAAAACTCTTTTGCAAATTACGCTCCAAGAGATTGGGCGACTTTTCTGCCAAGGTTGTCTTAAAGATATGTCGATGCAACATTTCCATAAATTCTACAGGTGTGAACGCCTTTTTGCCATTTTCATATTCGTTTTCATACATTCGCATCAAGCGGTCGTTATTGAGCAAATCCCACAAAATGTAATTCTGCTGGTTCTTCAACATATAGAAAGGTTGCTGCTCTTCTACACCCAATGGGGTCTTACGTTGTAAATAAGTCAACTTCGAGAGCGGTGTGTCGAACAGCCATTTTGGTTCACTCAGCACCTCATCCAACAAGAATTGCAATGCCTGACGCTGCTTGCTTTTCTCGACAAAGCGGAATGATGTCTGCCCATCGCCAACCGTAAGGTTCTCCAAGTACATGCCTCCCACATTTGCCATGACATGATATAGGTACAAACTCCACTGATAGATCACCGCCGAATAAAGGTTGGAAGCCTCATCGTAGTCTTGTCCTGGCTTGCCTGTAGTGGTCCAGTTGATGATATTAGGCACAATTCGCTTGAGGTTGGCAATGCCATATCGTGCCGACTTTACAGCGTCGTCGCCCAAATCTTCGCTTAAGGCACGTGGGTCAATGGCAGTACGCTGCGGCTGCGCCTCACTATATTTATACAAACGTCCACGATGTTTTCCTAAAAAATCGTTCAACTTCTGCTGTTCATCTGTGCCTTGCGGATACCACCGATAGCCCCACTCAATTGCCATGAGGTCGTAAGGTCCGATGTTAGGTGACATCACTTTCACCCCGTCACCCAGTTGGGCAACATAATTGAAACGCGCATAATCCATAATTGACGATGAGGTGCCTCCCATTCGTTGAGTGAAACTTACAGACCGAAGCGAATCGGTGGGATAGGCATTTGAGGCGATCATGTTGTGTCGTAAGCCCAAAGAATGCCCCACTTCATGACAGGCTACAAAGCGTACAGCATCGCCTATCAACTCTTCGGGTAATCGCATACAGCGTGCTTGAGGGTTCTGTGCCCCCGTTTGTACCTTGATCCACTCACTGATGAGTGATTGTACGTTATGCCACCAAACGATATCTGCTTCCAATATCTCACCTGTACGAGGGTCAATGACCGATGGTCCCATGGCATTGGCTTTGGTAGATGCGGCATAAGTCAACACCGAATAGCCCATGTCATCACCCACTTGCGCCAAACTATCAGTATAATCGAACACCTGAATGGCATTCTTAAAACCAGCCCGCTCAAATGCCTTATTCCAATCTGTCATACCTTTTTTAATATAAGGGCGCAAGTGTTTGGGTACGGCTTGGTCGATATAAAACACGATAGGTTGAATGGGTTCTACCAATTCGCCACGCAGATAGGCGGCTGTATCCGAAGGAACGAGACGCCAACGAGTGATATAGTTTTTGGGTTCTACCTTGTTTTGATAGTCGTTGTATTGGATATTTGAGGTGGTGAAGTATCCCACACGGGCATCCTCCTCGCGACCTTGCATAGGATATTTTGGCAAGAGAGAGAGCGAGGAACTCACCACTACCGTCACGTTTACCTTGCTATTTCCCTCATGAACGGTCGTTGTTAGCTCAGAAGTGGCTGTGACATTGTTCTTAAACGCCTTGATATCAATAATTCGCGACAAGTTTGCAATAGGACTTGTGCCTAAATTAATATTGTTGAACACATCATTTAGGAAGTTCTCCTTGCCGTTGTACAAGTCGTTGACCTTCACTATTACGGTAGAAGAGTCGTTCGCCATGCCTTCTATCTGGGTCAGTCGTAAAACCCAGTTGCATCCCTCTCTCTTCATGCACATAATTTCATAAGTATTTGTTATCTTTGCATCATGAAGACCGAGCAATTGTTGCGTTGTATCT
>NZ_QFFX01000070.1:0-11958 GCF_023522295.1 Prevotella sp. TCVGH
ATTTCAAATAAATCTTTACAAACGGAATCATAAACCATTTCTTAGGCTCAATGTGTTCTGTAAAGTCAATCGTAGCATTCTTTTCATTGCCACTGAAAACACCGACCCAATGTCCTTTCATATTGTCATTCTTCATGTCAAACTCCCATCGACAACAAGGTTCTTGTCTTGTTACCGTGAAAGTTGTTTTATATCCTCTTCGTTATTTCTACAAATTGCGTGTCTGATATGACCTCTATCTTTTCAACATCACTTCTCCACGAATAGTCTGTTAGCGATGTTACGACTTGCCAAACGCTCTGTAAATTGCACGGAAACGTGGCTTTTATGTTTGACATTACGATCATAAAGTTTAGTATTTCAGAAAAATAATTTTATCTCACAAATCCGTTTTTATAGAAATCATACCATGAAGCAATGTTTTCGGGAGTATTGGCTTCCAGCAATAGAAGCATCTCTCGAGTGAATTCCAAATGTCCGACACCATTTGCCGTAACAATATTCTTGTCACTAACAGCTTGTGCTTCCACATAATTCTCTGCGTTAGTGTAACCGATTCCACCCCATTGTTTAAGTTGGTCGAGACCGTTGCCCGTATGTTTTACGTTGTTTAGGAAACCATGCAAACATAGAAACGAAGCTCCGTTACATATCGCCCCGATGATTTTACCTTTATCCAAAGCCTCCTGTACCAAAGGTACGACAAGTTCTGCTTCAGGCGAGTCCCAACGGTTGCCGCCGATAAGCACTAATGCGGCATAATCTTTCGGCATATTCTCAAAAGAATAATCGGGCAAAGTTCTGAAACCTCCAATGGAACAGACTGTGTCCGATGTCGGGGCAACGGTATGCACTTCATACTTTATTTCACCGCCCGGTATCACGCCCACGTGAAGAGCTGTGGAGAGAAAAGCCCCCTCCCAATCCGTGTATTCATTCAATATGATAAATAATACTTTCTGTTTCATTGATATATCTTTTTTACTTTAATAACTTTGCTGCAAGTTTGTAAGTGAACATAATTCGAGGATTGGATAAATCCCATTGCTGCACTTCCTGCCGTATCAATTCTGTGTACTTCTTGCTTATATCCCTTAAAGCGTTTCCAACGGATTTCCGAAGATATTCGCTTTCGTGTGCTTTGTGCTTACTGATTAGGGCAATGGCAACCGATGGGTTCTCTTTGAAGAATGGGCGACTTGTCCAAATCCTCAATCCCTCCGTTACTGCACGGACAACATTCGGATTATCACTATTTATCCACTCTTCGATGAGTGGCAAGGACGCTTCATATCCTCTGTGTTTGCAAATCTCATCAAAAGCCTTTGCAAGCATTTCCTGCACACGCCAATTTTCATCAGTGCTTACTTGTTCCTTTAAAAAACGAAGCGCATTATCATTCTCTACAGCTAAAAGTCCAAATAATGTAGTTGCTAACATTCGGGCTTGATAGGCTTCGTGCTTGAACAAGTCAAGTGCCAATTCAAAACATTGCTTTGGGGGATACATTTTCATTATTTCTGTAACTCCATCGTTGATATGCTTGAACCCATTTTCAATTCGCAGAATATGATTAAGAATATCATTTATTTTTTTCATTCCAATGTAGTTAAAAATGCAATAAAACCTTATATGTGGTAGTAATACAAAAATTAGGTGAGAAGATAAACAGGTGAATAGTAGAGGGGCGTAAATTTAACCTTATAATGTCACTAAAAGTCTATCTTAACAACTGAAAGTTCACCAGATGTAGATGTGTCCTTCTTTGATATTCTACATCCAAGTTTTGTATAAAATAACAGGGGCGACAAATATGGTTGTCCATTAGATTTAACATATCTATCGTTGTCAATAACCCAAGCACTGAGATGCTTTTCTTTTGAGATGAGATATTTCAGTATTATACGTCCAATTCCTTTTTTCTGAATAGTCGGAGATAGTATAATAGCAAACCAACGAAGACCATCTCTATCAAATGTAAAAGCCCATCCTTTGATTATATTGTACGACAAGTCCATCAATAAATAGTGTGTGACATTCTCTAAACTATCTAAGTAATGATTAAAACTCTGCAATGAACTATGCGATATAATAATAGGATACTCATCATTCCATAAACGAAGAAGAACCTTTTTCTCTTCTTCGGATAATAGACTCTTCTGTAGTAATTCCAGATTAAATGCTTCTAAATTTATTTTCATATTATTGAGAGGATGTCTTTGATATTTAAACACATAATACGCTCAACTGCAAAGGTATTGTTTTTTATAGGCTCTACAAAGAAAACTCAAATATTTAATGCAAATTGAAAACGAGAGTGTGTTATACAGAAGGAAAAAGAAAAACCTGCACCGTTATTGATGCAGGTTTCTGTTTACGTAATTCTCTTGTAAAATCCGTTGCAGGTCGGACATACGATAGAGTATCTTTCCTGCAATCTGCGTGTATGGGAAAATGCCCTTGTCCCGATAATCCTGTAAGGTGCGGGGAGAAAGAAAGAGCCTTTCGCAGACCTCTCGTCCTGTGAGATAGAGTTCGCCCTCAAACAGGGGGCGGTGTGTCTGTGCCGTTGTTCGCACACGCTTCGTTAGGTTTCTGATACCCGAGATGAGCTGTTTCATCTCGGGTGTTTCTTTGCTGATGGTTTCGTATTCCATAGTTCGTTTTATTTATGAGTATCAGACTTGGCGAGGAGTGTCTCAACGTCCTCATATTTGTAATAGCACTTATGCCCGATTTGAATGAATGGTAACACGGAGGTGTCCCGATAATGCTGGAGTGTCCGCTTACTGATGTTCAATATTCGGCACACATCCCCATTGTGCAGAAGGTCGGGCAGTTCGGCAGGTGGGGCGAAATGCTCATTGAAGCAGTCGGTCAGTTCCACAATGCTCTCTTTCAGTTTCTCCCAAGCAGAGGTGTCAATAGCTGTAAATCTCATTTTTCGTTGTTGTTTTATTTGCGTTATTATTGATTTCTGACGCAAAAGTAAGCAGGAGTTTTCGATTTTTGAAAGGGTTGGGATAAGCAGGGAAGAAGAGGGAAACGGCAGGAAGTCCGCACACCATACATCCCCTGTTTTTCCTTTTCAAATCCTCCTGCACCGCCCGAAAATCCATTTGTTCCTTTCGGATAGTGCGAAACCTTGCGAAAGGTTGCAGACTGCACAGTTATCCATCGTGCAATCCGCACACTTATTTTGCCTGTTTCTCTCTGTTTTTGAGTGAAAAGGGGGCTTTCTCGTTGTGTCGTAGCAGAGAAAAGTGATGTACTCTGATGCAAGAACACCGCAACCTTTGGCTCTGCGAAAAAGGCTGTCTAACTTGGCTTTGGCAATCATAAGCGTGCCAAACATCAAAAACAAGTAACAGAAAGCAATCCACACAATGAAAAAAGAAAACAATGACAACACTTCAAGGAATACCCAAATAGAGGAGTTCCTTTCGGATCGGTACGAGTTCCGTTACAACACCGTGTTAAACCGGGCAGAGTACCGTCTGCGAGGAACGGGCGATTACACAGCCATAGACCGCTACCGTATCAATACCCTCAAACGAGCATTGGACAAGGAAGCGGGCGTACAGACCTCGCCCGAGAACCTGTACAGCATCATCGAAAGCGATTTCTCCCCACGCATCAATCCTGTGCAGGCTTATTTCCACAGCTTACCGATAATGGAAGAAGCCAAGAAAGGAGCGATTACCGCACTTGCCGACTGCGTGAGGGTAGCCAATCCTGAGAAATGGAAAGAATACCTCACCAAGTGGCTCGTGGCAGTGGTCGCCAATGCGATGGACGACAAGCAATGTCGTAATCATACCTGCCTTGTGCTGACAGGCGAGCAGGGAAAATTCAAAACCACGTTCCTTGACCTGCTCTGTCCTCCGTCTCTCTCCGATTACCGCTATACGGGGAAGATATACCCACAGGAGAAAGACGTGCTGAGTCTTATCGGTCAAAATCTCATCATCAACATTGACGACCAGCTCAAAGCCCTCAACAAACGGGACGAGAACGAACTGAAGAACCTTATCACCTGTCCGCAGGTGAAGTACCGTATGCCTTACGAGAAGCATATCGAGGAGCGACCTCACTTGGCAAGTTTCGTGGCTTCGGTCAATGGCAACGACTTCCTCACCGACCCGACAGGAAGCAGACGCTTCCTCCCTTTTGAGGTGCTGGCGATAGAGATAGACAGAGCCAAGAGCATTCCGACGGATGCCGTGTATGGCGAAGCCAAGACCTTGTTGAATGAGGGGTTTCGTTATTGGTTTAATGATGAAGAGATTATTGAATTGCATAGAAACAGCGAAGCCTTCCAAGTCTATACGACCGAGATGGAGCTGTTGCTCCGCTATTTCACCTTTCCCACGGAAGCGGAGAAAGCCACCAAGCGTTTCTATATGACCAATTCGGAAATCGTGGGTTATCTCTCCTGCTATACCCGACAGTCCCTCTCCGCCAAGCGGATGGGTGAAGCCCTGCGAAAGGCAGGCTATGCGAGAGAATGCCGCAGGGTAAATGGCAATCCTGTATATGTGTATGCCGTTCGCAAGATTTTCCCCGAGCAACCGCCATAGCCCCCTGTTGTTACCTACTCCTTTGCAATACCCCTTTCTCTTTTCTTTCCTATTCTCCTTACTACGTTACTACAACTAAGGATAATACAGTGAAAGAGAAAGGATTGCAAGGGATATTTATCTTGCGACACGGCTTACTACCATCTTTCTACGCTTCTACAAGAGAGAATAAATGAGGAAAGGTGTAGATAGGAGGTGTCGAAGGATAAAACCAAACGAAGTGTTACACTTTTCTCTTTCACTGTCAATCACTTATCCGAGTGTCGAAGGGTAGTAAGATAAAATGGGGAAATTCCCAAAAGAGAAAACATAGTAAACAATGAAATAACGAACAAATGAATATGAATAATCCAAATCCAACGATAACAGCAATGAACAACGAATATTACGACCTACAATACATCAAGGCGATACCGATAGCCGACTATCTGCATGCCTGCGGTATCGAGCCTGCCAAGCGTTATAACGGCTATGCCCTTTATCACGCACCCTACCGAGAAGACCTCAACGCCAGTATGAAAGTGGACTTTCGGCAAAACCTGTGGCACGACTACGGCACAGGTCAAGGTGGAAGCATCATCGACCTTGTGATGTTGTTGCAAGGGTGCGATGCTCACAAAGCAATGAGCCATTTGGCAGGGAACAACCTTTCCTTTCATAGTGCAACTCCTCCAAAGGAAAAAGTCGCTGCACTGTCCCCGAGCGCAAGGCACATTCTCGGCATCAGCGAGGGGTTGCCCCCACACCTGCAACGCTATTTGCAGGAGGAACGCAAGATTGACCTTTCACTTGCCAAACCCTATCTGCGTTCCGTATGCTATGAGGTGGGAGGAAGAACTTACACCGCCATAGGATTTGCCAACCGTGCAGGAGGATATGAGCTTCGGGACGACAAGACATTCAAGGGAACAATTGCCCCAAAGGACATATCCGTGATTGCAGGAGATGCGAACAACGTCCCTCACTGCATCTTCGAGGGCTTTATAGACTTCCTTTCCTATCTCACGATGAAAGGAAAAGAAATCGCTCCCAGCCTTGTGCTGAACTCCGTAAGCAACATCCATAGAGCCGTTACATATCTCCGAGAACATCATATTGGCTGCGTCCGTGCTTTTCTTGACAACGATGAAGCAGGACGGCGAGCCATGCAAGTTCTTCAATCGGCAGGAATGAGCGCAGAGGATATGAGCCGACATTATGGCGGATATAAAGACCTCAACGAGTACCACGTTTCACGTCAGAAAGCGATGGAACAGAAACAGAAGAAAACTCAATCGGTTGTCAAACGGGGATTTCTCAGATAAGGCAAATGAATGCAATTATAACCAAGTATCAATCGGGTATCCTTAGGGACTAAAAGAGAACAATAAGCTGACAGATGACTTTGTTTCGATAGCGAGGCAGTTTGCTCAACTGCAAGTTTCTCCAAAAGAAACTTAGAAACAAAGCCCTCTGAGCATTCAGAGAATGCAATTACCGTAAAGGTGGGCTTCGGACAGGGCGGAGCGGCATTTAGTAGAAATGCCATAGCTCATTAGGGCATTTTCTTCACGCTCCACTCCGTCACCGCTAAAAAAGCCCTCCTGAGCCAAGGGACTCCGCCCCTTTGGATACCCCTTAAAGCAACCTTCAATTTATGGGCTACGCAGTATTACACATAGATAAGGCTCGGGGCAACGACTCGGCAATGAGCGCACACATCGAGCGTACATTCGTGCCGAACAATGTCGATGCCACCCGCACGCACCTCAACCGTGAGTTGGTGCAATTCCCCGCAGGTGTCACCAACCGCACGGAAGCTATAGAACACCGCATTGCCACGGCAAACATCTACCGTAAGGTAGCAGACAACCAAGTCAAGGCTTTGCGATTTATCCTTTCTGGCTCGCACGAGGATATGCTCCGGCTTGAAAGCGAGGGGCGTTTGGGAGAGTGGTGCGACAGTACGATGCAATGGCTTTACTCCACCTTTGGTAAGGAAAATGTAGTGGCAGCTACGCTCCATGCTGATGAGGAAACACCGCATATCCATGCAACGATAGTACCCATCGTGCAAGGAGAAAGACGGAAAGCCAAGACCGAAGCCGAAAACGGAAAACGCAAGTACAAGACCAAGAAGAACAAGGTACGGCTTTGTGCCGATGATGTGCTTACCCCGAAGAAATTGGAGGAGTACCAAACCACATACGCAGAACAGATGAAACCTTTCGGGTTGGAGAGAGGTATATATGGCTCGGAAGCCAAGCACCGCTCTAATATGGAGTATTACAAGGAGATACTCAAGGAGACGGAACTGAAACAAGCCGAAGAAGCCGACCTTATCGAAAAGGTAAGGGATTTGGAGAAGCAGGCAGGTAAACTTCGGGTAAAGGGTACGCTCTACTCGCTCTTTGGCAACACGGAACTTGACAAGGCTGAGAAGCGTATCGGAGAGTTGGAGAGGGAGATGGAGCGACAGAAGTTCCTTTCAGAAAAGGAGAAAGCCGAAATCCGCAAGGAGGTTATTCTCCTGCAGGATACCGTTGCAGCCAAAGACAAGACCATAGCCGGACAGCAGAAGGAAATCAAGGCGTATGAGGAGGAGCGAAGTTTCATTCGGTGTTTCTTCCACAGTTTCTACCTCTTGCTCAATATCCGTCTGTTGCTCCGTAAGATGGGCATTGATGACGACACCTTTGTCAGAATGCACCAAAAGCAGGTAGCGGTACATAGTACGGCTGATGTGTATTCTGGAATGTACAAACGTAACTTCACCGAGGAGAATGCCGAGATGCGCATCACCACCAATGAGAAGCGGCAGCCTGTCCTCACCATCAACGGTCTGTCCGTCCCCGACTGGTGTGAGCAGAAGTGGCAACAACTCATTCACCGCAACCGCTCGCAACGGCTGTAATCGCTTTTTCTCTCATCGGGAAAAAAGAAAAACACGAAAGGACGCTCACTTTTCAACGCAAAGTGTTACCTTTGTATCTGAAACAGTGAGCGTTCTTTAGTTATTCAAAATATTTTGTATCGGTGACTGCGCTTTTCTGTCGAAATAAAAAGCAAATCAACTACTTCCAAACTGAAGGAGGAGTGGTTGAATAACAGATAGATAGACAAAATCTAAGAGATGTCTCAGTATAGCTTCTCATATAACTACGATTCGCTGAATGATGCGTTCAATGCGGTGAATAGGAAGGGAAAGATGCAGAAAAGGTATCTTTCACTTGAATATTTAGATGCAGCTCAGAACTATCGTGAGATGAGAAAGGAACTAAATGAGATATTGCGGAAGAAAAAGGCAGAGCGTACCGAGGAAGAAACGAGTCATGTTGACCACTTAAAGCAATCGATGAAGGAGAATGCCCAGCAACAGAAAGCCTTGCTTCAAGAGCATCTTAGCAAAGTATCTTTAAATATTTTATCAAGTAGTTTTCGTTTCAATCTTACGCCAGATGCGTCAAAAGATCCGCAGAAACCAGTTTATTCTATTGGAGCTACAGCTGAAGAGTTTTTCGCAATGCAAGTTCTTTGCCGAAATGTGAAAAAGCTGTTTAAGATATCCATGTCAAGTCGCGACGAGATACTTTCTCAGTTAAAGATGCTGTTGAGGGAGGATAAAAGTAGGTACTATATCATCCGAACGGATGTTTGTCATTGTTTCGAGTCGATACCACATGATAAGTTGTTTGAGTATTTGGAGGGTAACAATCTGCTTGATGTAAAGAGTAAATCCCTTTTGCGAGGACTCATCCGAAAGGAGTTTGAAGCCAAGAATCTGCGCCCACTTGTGCCAACCTTACAAACTGGTATTCCACGAGGTTGCGCTATCAGTTCGCTACTATCTGAATTCTATTTGTCCAAGATAGATGAGGTGATAAAGAGATTTTTGCCAGGTGTTTTATTTCTTGGTAGATATGTGGACGATATGGTGCTTGTTATTCACCCTGATATCAGAGATGAATACCATAAATCAATAGATTGGTACATTGAAGAGCTTAAGGAAATTTATTCTCAAAAGGGATTGACAATACACACACCATCAGATGGCTTAGGAAAATGCTATATGTATGATTCGGCTAATGCAATAGATTTAGACTTCAATCTATTAGGATATAATATTCATATTGGCTATGAGAATAAAGATAGTCTGCTATTCTCGCTCTCTCAAGACAAATTGAAAAGTATTACAAATAGAATAGATAAGTCGTTCACTACTTTTGACAATATGATTGATATAGTAGGTTTCGATGTAGCAGCACACTATTTGTTTGATGCACTTCATGTATTGACCTGCAACATAAATCTGTATAACGCAAAGAAAGGAGTTAAGGTTGGCATCTTTTATTCCAATCAGCTATTGGATAATAAAAGAAATCTGTTATACTTGGATGGACAATTGAGTCGCAACATAGGTAGGCTGAGTCTTTCTTCAAAGACATCTATTGCAATTGCAGATAGGGCTGTACTAGAGGATAGACTGAAACGAAAGCTTGCTTTACTATCTTTCACAAAAGGATTTGATTACCCTCACAAGCGTTACAAAGTAAAGAAGCAAAGACTACGAACTATAAAATCATCGTGGGTATGAGAAAGAGAAAGAAGATAAAGCTTAGTTATAGCAAAGAGCGAGTTCTCTTTTCCGATGTTTTGCCCTACGAATGTCCTATAATATTCTCAAACCGATATTTGTATCGATTTCTTGCCAAGTATTTATGGGTTGGTGAAAAACAAAAGGTTGATAATATCACGTGGAATATATTGAAACAATCTAAACGTTTGGATGAAAAGGATGCGAATGCTTTTGCTGCATTGCTATTCGGATGTTATGAAAAGGGTAATGAAATCGGGACACTCCAACATCGACTAAATGCTCTATTCTATCCTTATCATTTCAACATAGCTCACAAGCCGAATAAGAACAGAACGCTATCAATTATACATCCATATAGCCAGTGGCAAGTAGTAGAGTTTTATAATCAGTATAAGTATTCTATACTATATCTTTGCAATCAGAGTAAATACTCTCTTCGCAAACCGCACAAGATAGCACAATACTTTTACTATAGAGATCGACTTCATCGAAAGTTGTTAGGACATGAAAGCGACAAAGTTGAATTGTTCTTCAATGAGTATGAGAACTTAAAAACTTACTTCAGTTACGAGAAGTATTCAAATATATACAAGTTCTATGAGGATTACAGATACCAACGAGCAGAAAAGAAATTCAAACATCTTGTGAAGTTCGATTTACAGAGCTGTTTCGACAGTATTTACACGCACACCATAAGTTGGGCGACTGCAGGAGGTGCGGACAAGGTGAAGGTTTTGCCCGGATATCATGGTTCATGGGTTGGTGATGCGTTTGACAATCTAATGCAGTCGGTCAATGCTCGTGAAACGAATGGTATTGTAATAGGTCCGGAATTCTCTCGAATCTTTGCAGAGATTATACTTCAGTATATAGACCAAAAGGTTGAGCAGGAATTATTGGAAGAAAAGCTTTGTCAGAAATCTAACTATGAGTGTTATCGGTATGTTGACGATTATTTCCTATTCTATAATGATGAAAAGGATAGGAGTCTCTTCATGGACAGTCTAACAAAATGGCTGAAAGAATTCAAATTACAAATCAGTCCGTCCAAAACTGAAGAGTTTGAAAGACCTTTTATAACAAAGGTTACAATAGCCAAACAGCGAATTGAATATTTATTTAGCCATATATTCTCGACTCCACTTTGGGAAGAAGTAGAGTCAAATTTGGAAGTGGAGAAAGAAGATGAAGCTGAAGACGAAAATTCGGATAAAGACAGGGAAATACTATATAAGAAATTCAATATATACCTGCCTGCAAATGGGGTAAATACTCAAATAAAAGCAATAGTTAAGGAATGTGGGATTGAATATCGCGATATAGCAAACTATCTGCTTGAGAAAATGAGCCAACGCCTTGACGCTTTTCTTAATCGATATGAAATGGGCTTCAAGAAATATGAGCGTCTGATGTCAAAAGAAGATACAGATAAAAATAAAGTAGAAATTCATGTACAAAAAGTACAAAGGAAACTCACAACTTATCTTGTATCTATAGTCGATGTGGCGTTCTTCGTATTTAATAGCAACAGACAGGTAAATACTACATTGAAACTGCAGAAGATAATGAATTCCATTGTTATCTATGCAAAGCGGCATGGTGATTTCAAAACTAATCCTGAGGTTAGATTCCAAACAATAAGCAAGGACATTATCTTTAAGAAGATTCAAGATGAAATAGCCTTGGTACTAGCTACAACGGATTCACATCGAAATACCTTGCATGAAAGTCTCTATCTGTTAATATTAGCCAAAGAGTTAGGTTCTGCATATCTGTTCGCACCTGAAGTTATTAAATCATTTATTGATAAAAGTGACTTGCAGTATAACCTATTCGCATGCATTATATTGATGTATTATTATGCTAACCATAAGTGTTATAATGAGCAAAGGACAGTGTTGAAAGATAAGATTTTGAAAAAGTATCGGCTTGTTGCGGAGTCGGAGCGTAAACGCAATTCAGAACTCACGATTCTTACGGCGGATATGATGACTTGTCCCTTTGTGGATGATGCATATAAGCAAAAGCTCCTTACATTGATGGGCATTGCAGAGATGAAAGATCAACAAATGATATTGCGTTTTGCTAAAAAGCAAAAGTACATCTTCACTCGCTGGACAATGTTTAATTTGAATAAAGAATTACAGGCAAAGATTTCACAGGAGGTATATTCGTAGCTTCTGTAACAGCTGTTGGTCCAACTATACATTCACACACATAACCTTCAAGCTAGCCGAAATGACGCAGGAAGTTACGTTTTCCAAAATGGTTGGTTAGGATTGTACCGAATGTGAAATCTTTCCTTTTAATGGTGTGTCCATCGTATTCATTATTGAAAGCGCATGCACAAAGAATAGCCCCCGACAATGAACGAAGAATGGATACCTTATGGTCTAATTAATATTTCGAGACCTCTGCAAAAGTCCCACAGTAGAGGACTTTGAATGACATAACTTGCTGATAGTCAGGCGTAGTGTTTTGAGCAAACGGAGTTTTGCAGAGGTCTCATTTCCGATTAGTGTGAGCAAAAGTGGCAACAACTCATTCACCGCAACCGCTCACAACGGCTGTAAATCGCTTTTTCTTTCATCGGTAAAGAAGAAAAACATGAAGGGATGCTCACTTTTCAACGCAAAGTATTACCTTTGCAACAGAAACAGTGAGCGTTCTTTGGTTATACAAAATAATGAGCTTTCAAGAATATCGCTCATTTCCAAATCGTTACCTATACAACCAGTATTTAATCGCAGAGTATTGTGTTTTAAGCACTTAGCCCAATATCATATTTTTTTACCGGACAGC